>CBDVCB010000064.1:0-15889 GCA_965372395.1 uncultured bacterium | reverse complement strand
ATGATGTGCTCCATGTGCCGCGCCTACCAAAAACAGACGCTTTTGCTTAGAACCGTCCTGCGTACCTACGCCCGTCGCGAACCCACGGAGCACCTGACCAAAGATGCCCGCCTGCGCATCAAAAACGCGCTCAAGACCGACGGGAAATAATGCAGACGAGGGTGATCTGTCGTTCCTCCAGAATGGCTTCGTGCCAGCCTCGTTGCGCACGATCGATGTCCCTGTCCAGATTCTCCATAATGCGGCAGGATGCCGCATCTACTTTACAAGGTTCCGTTGCTTTCCCCGAAAAATATCGGCTTTGATTATATCGTTAATGATATAATTATCCCTTTTTAAGGGTCAAAATAAGGGTAAATATATCAGTAATGATATATAAACCAAGGAGAGCAGGAGGGCAATATTCCGCCGATCAAGGTTAAAAAAGAGGCCGTTTTGGCGGGATAAGTAGGATCGGCGATCCCTTTTTCTGCTGAATAGGCGCACGATCTGAAATCTTGAAGTCGCAATTAGCGACTTCAAGATTGAACCTCCCGTGCATCGGGGTGTTTAAGGTCACAAATTGTGATCGGTTTCCCGTAAAAAGAAATCTCTTGTGCTTCCGAAGGTCGGCAGTTGAAACCTGTTGATTGATTAGCTTGGGCGGTGTAGAAAGTAGGCCACGTTTTTCAATGCAATTCTTTGCTGTTTATGCCCGATAAAGAAAAAATCGATCACATTCTCCAATATGCCCTGCTGGTTGCCGCGCAGAGCGACGACTATCTTGATCGGCAGTTGGGGCCAATCCATTTAATCAAATATGTATATTTGGCCGACATGGATTATGCCAAGTACCACGATGGCCAAACCTATACGGGCATTGATTGGAAGTTCCATAACTTTGGTCCGTGGTCGACGACCGTATTCAATCAAATAGATGTGGCGTTAAAACCGTTCGGTGCCGAAAGAAGAACCTTTCAAAGCATCTATGGTGACGACGATTGCATCCGTTGGCGTATGGTTTTTGATGAAGCAACCTACTTAAAGCTAAGAAAGGAACTGCCTGTCGCAATCAAACATGCCGTTCCGAGCTATGTCGAAACCTACAAAGCCGACACGACATCCCTTCTTCATTTTGTCTATGCCACGCGTCCGATGCTCCACGCCGCACCGGGGGAGTTGCTGGATTTCAGCCTGATGCCGGAACCTAGGACAGAAGCTGTTGAGGAGTATGTGCCCTATATGGCGCGGCTTTCCAACAAGAAGCGGAAAAAGCTGAAGCAGGGAATGGACGAGCTTCGGGAACGTTTCCGCCAACGGATGGCGGAAAAGGCGCCGGAACCTTATCCCGCAGGGAATGCCGGAAGAATTGATGCGGTATTTGAGGAAGGGGTTGCCTGGCTGGACGGGTTGGCTGGCGATCCGTTTCCTGAAGAGGGTGCGACGATTCATTTTTCGGAGGAGGTTTGGAAATCCAAAGCCCGGAGGGGAGATGCCTGATTATCCCGAAAACTGTATCCAGTACATGACTCCTGGAGACTGGTGGCAGGCTGATCCGGAGAAGGCGCTATGCCGTGGTGCCTTGATCGAAACCTATGTCCAATTTTATTCCAGCATCCCTTTGGAGTTGGTTGCGGAACGAACCGAGGCGAATCGGCATGAGCGTGCCGAAGTGAAAGCGCAACCACTACATGCGGACGGACGCCGAACTGTGGCGGCTTCTCTTCCGGTTGCCGGGCTACCTCGGCTGGCTGGAGCGCATTGCTATTTGGTCAACCGCGCGAAAAAACGCCCCTGCTTAATACTTGGCGCAATTGAACAGGAGGCGATTAATCCAAGACTGACTCGCGGCATGTCCAATTGGAAAAGCCATCTGTTCTTTCTGGTGGCTCCTTTTTTCGGAGTCGAACAGGTTGCGCGCGACGGCTACAATCCGGAGTTTGTCGATCGCATCATGCAGGCGGACTATCGTGCCTTTTTCTGGGATAAACTTCCCGGCTCCGGTGGGCTGGGTTCCGTTCTGCGGCTGGATCAAATCCAGCCGGTTGGGTTCGAGCATCCGGCCTACAGGCATTGCGGATATAGGCTGGGTTCAGGAGCGCAGTGCATTATGGACGAATGGCTGGACTGGCTACTTTACAACCGCGACGGGGAAGAGATTTCTGAATACCGGAGTTTTATAAAAAGCTTGGAATCGTAAGTAAAAAAGGGGGACGGTATGCCGTCGATTGAGTTTAAGGGGAAGCAGTTTGTCTATTCGCACCATCTGAGCGTTCCGTTTCGGGAGCTGGTGGTGGAGCCGAAGAAGTCGCTGCCCGAAAAAGGAAAGAAGCCGTCGCTGGCCGACAACCTGATTATCCATGGCGACAACCTCGAAGCGCTGAAGGCGTTACTTCCCACTCATGCGGGGAAGGTGGACTGCATCTTTATCGATCCTCCCTACAACACCGGCAACGAGGGTTGGTGCTACAACGACAACGTCCGCTCCCCGCTCATGAAGGAGTGGCTCAAAAAATCCGCAAACCCCGTCGATAAGGAAGATCTCGAACGCCACGACAAATGGCTCTGCATGATGTGGCCGAGGTTGAATCTTCTAAGAGAGCTTCTTTCTGAAAATGGAAGTTTTTGGATAACACTCGATGACAACGAAGTCCACCGCGCTAGAATCATTCTTGATGAGATATTTGGAGAAGATTGCTGTGTAGGTCAACTTGCATGGCAAAAACGAACCTCCAGAGAGAATCGAGCACCATTATCTCCGAGTATCGACCATCTACTCCTTTATACCAAAGGATTGCCGGATACCTGGAAGCTTAGGAGAAACCTAATACCAGTGGAATCTGACGAAGAAAACGGAGGTCATGAATCTAGTGGAACTATTCCTTTCTCGGCTCAAGGTTACCGGAAAAATCAGGTTTATAAAATTACCACACCAACAGGTATTGTTTTAGATCCACCTAAAGGACGTTGCTGGGGAGCAACAGAACCAGAGTTTGAGAAGTTAAAAGCGGAGGGGCGCATTTACTGGCCTAAGAAAGGGAATGGTCGTCCTCGCATCACGCCCATAGAAGGAGAGCATAAAGGCTTAGTACCAAACACGCTTTGGTTAGCCAATGAAGTGGGTAATACAGAAGAATCCAAAAAACAACTTTTGGAAATTTTTTCTGAACGTGATGACCTTGGAATTCATGCTCCGAAACCGCAGAAACTTCTAGAAAGGATCATCCAGATTTCGACCAACCCTTCTTCCGTTGTTCTCGACTCTTTCGCGGGTTCCGGCACAACGGCGCATGCGGTGTTGGCGGCGAACAAGAAGGATGGGGGGAATCGGCGGTTTATCCTGATCGAGTGCGAGGAGTATGCGGACAGCCTGACGGCGGAGCGGGTGCGGCGGGTGATCGACGGATATAAATTCCAAGGAACGCAGCGCGAGGAGTTGTATAGCGAAAAGATTACCTGGAGCAATTTTTCAAAGAAGGCACAGGCGATTCTGGAGAAGGTCGAAAGCATCGAGCGGCTGGAAGGCGCGGAGTTCGACAAGGTTTCGAAGCAGATCAAGGATGGAATGCTGAAGGTGGTCGGCGAACGGAAGGTTGAGGAGAAGACTCCGGGGCTGGGTGGCAGTTTTACGTTTTGCGAGCTGGGCACGCCGATCCAAATCGAGAGTTTGTTGTCGGGCAAGGATATGCCGGGCTACGACGCGCTGGCGCGGTATGTGTTCTACACGGCGACGGGGCAGTCGCTGGAAACCGTGCAGAAGCCATCGGCATCGGGCTTCATAGGCGAGTCGGATCTATTCCGCGTCCACCTGATCTATCAGCCGGACAAGGCGTGGTTGCGGTCGAACGATTCGGCGCTCACAGCGGAGCGGGTGAAAGCGATTGCCAAGGAGAACGCGGGCGGCAAGCGGGCAGTGGTTTTTGCGGTGGCCAAGTTCATGAGCCAGAAGGAACTGACCAAGAAGCGCATCGAGTTTTGCCAGCTTCCATACGCGATTCACCGTATTTTGGGAGATTAACGTAGAACGAGCATCCCGCTCGTTTAAGCAAGCGGGACGCTTGCTCTACTTTGAAACGGAACTGAAAGATTTCTGAAAGTGGCAATAATGGAACTGAAAGAATACCAGAATGGAGTGTTGCAGAAGTTCGACCGCTATCTTTCGACGCTGGTGGAAAAGCGCGAGGATGCGGAGGCGTTTGTGGAGTTCCAGCAGTCGCGCGGCAAGGAAGCCATGCTGGAGGACTATCCGCGCACAACGTGGGATCAGTTGAATAATGAACGGGTGCTACCCGAGATGCGCAGCGCGGATGGTACGCGGATTGTCGCGCCCTATTTAACGCGCCCGGATGGCTTGGGGCGGAGCGTTCCCAATATTTGCTTCAAGGTGCCGACGGGCGGAGGGAAAACCCTGCTGGCGGCCTCGGCGCTGGAGCGCATCCAGACGGATTGCTTCAAGCGGCAGACGGGCTTTGTTTTGTGGGTGGTGCCTTCGGATGCCATCTATCGGCAGACGTGGCGGCATCTGGCAAACCGCGAGCATCCGTACCGGCAGATTCTGGAGCGGGCTTCGGGCGGGCGCGTGAAGATGCTGGAGAAGAACGATGCCTTTACGAAAGCCGACACGCAGAACCATCTTTGCGTGATGCTGCTGATGCTTCCTTCGGCCAACCGCCGATCCAAGGAAACCCTGCGCATGTTCCGCGACAGCGGGAAGTTTGCCTCTTTCTTCCCGGTCGAGGACGATTCCAATGCCAACCGGGAACTGCTGGAAAAGGTTCCGAACCTTGATATCAACGACCTTGCCGATTTGGGGTACAAGGATGGCGTGGTGCCGGGAACGCTTTCCGTGAAGCAGAGCCTTGGAAATACACTCAAGCTGTTGCGCCCGGTGGTGGTGATCGACGAAGGCCACAAGGCTTATTCCGAGGGCGCCCGCAATACGCTGGCCGGGTTCAACCCGCGTTTTGTCCTCGAACTCTCCGCTACTCCGAATCCCGGCGGCAAGCATCAATCGAACGTCTTGGTGAATGTGCCGGGTGGGGATCTTAAAGAAGAAGAAATGATCAAGCTGCCGATCAATGTGGTGAACATTGATTCCGCAGGTTGGAAGCACACTTTGGCCGAGGCGTTTTCAAAACTGGAGGATCTTGCCCGCGATGCGGTACAGGTGCAGAACGAGGAGGGGCGCTACATCCGTCCGATCCTGCTGGTGCGGGTGGAGCGTACCGGCAAGGAGCAACGCGATGGACGTTTTATCCATGCCGAGGATGTGAAGGAGTATCTTTTAGAACATTGCGGGGTTCCTGAAGACACCATTCGTTTCAAGATTTCGGGGAAGGATGAATTGGGCGATGAAGATTTATTGCACAACTCTTGCCCTGTTCGGATGATCATTACGAAAGATGCGCTTCGCGAGGGGTGGGATTGCCCGTTTGCCTATGTGCTGGCGGTTCTCTCCAAAACCACCGCGAACACGGCGCTTACCCAAATGATCGGGCGCGTGCTTCGCCAGCCGTACGCTAAGACAACCGGGCGTGCTTCGCTGAACGAGTGTTATGTGTTTACGTTCGATCAGGAGGTTCGGAAGGCGGTGGATGCAGTTCGCAAAGGCCTCGAAGAGGAGGGGATGGGCGATCTCGCCGGTAGTGTTCGCTTTGGTGGCGCGGATATGGCCGTTCTTCCAAAGCAACGGGAAACGGTTTCCCGGCGGGAGGCATTCAGAAACCTGCCCGCGATTCTTTTGCCGCGCGTGTTGCATCGCGACGAAAAAGCAACGGGCGGGTTTCGCTTGCTGGACTATGAGCGCGATATCCTGGGGCAGATTGATTGGGAAAACCTCCACTTCCTTAGGGTGGAAGAGTTCCAAGCATTGGATGAAGATAAGATCAAGCGCACCGTTGCCCGGATCAATATCGAAAAGAAAAACGATGATCAGTTTGATTTCACGGACACCTTGCTACAAAGCGAAGAGGATGTTCCGGACGAAGGGCTGGATTTCCCTTTTCTTGTTCGGCAGCTGATCGAGATTATTCCGAACCCGTGGCAGGCGGCGCGGATCTTGGAAGAGACGCTGAGCGTATTGCGCAAGTCCATGGACGAAGCGAAAATCTATACCAACCGGTTGCTGTTGCTTCAGGAAATGAAAAAGGATTTGCGGCTGCAACTGTTCGGAGGGAGCCGGGGCAAGGAACGGATTGACGGGGTTGCGGAAAAACTTTTCCGCGACTATTTGAAAACCGGGGAAATTCAATTTCGGCTGATGACCTCTAATAATCCTGAGCTCGATTGGAAACTCGCGAAGACTTTGGAAATTGAAATCGCGGGAACCGAATTCCCGCTTTTCCGCAGAGAAGGTGATCCGCTTCAAAAAACGCTTTTTGAAAAAGTATTCGAGAAGGACTTCAACGGTCTGGAGAAAAACACGGCATGGTATCTGGACGGCAAAGACACCGTGCGGTGGTGGCATCGAATTGCGGTGAACCAACAATCCTACAGTTTGCAGGGTTGGCAACGGAACCGCATCTACCCCGACTTCCTCGTCTGTGTCCATGGAACCTCAGAGGACAAATATCGCTTTACCGTGTTGGAGACCAAGGGGGATCACCTCAAAGGCAACGACGATACCGAATACAAGCAACAACTCTTTGAACTATTGAGCGAACATCTTGCCAGCAGTATTGATGCAGGAGAACTATTGATTGGCGACAATGCAGAGCAAATGTCTTTCACCATGCTACTCGAAAGCAATTTGCAGCAGGAGTTGGAGAGGGAGTTGCCGACGGTTAGCTCAGGTTAAAACGGAGGTTCGCAATGTGCAGCGCAAAAACAATGCATGAGGGGAAGCCCCACTTCTGCATCCGTTTTGTAAGGTTCCCGCGCTTCGTCCGACTACATGATGTTGAGCAAAGGAGCGCATCATGAAAAGAACTGCATGGCTACTCGTTGGAATTGGAATGGCCGTCGCCGCATCGGCCCAGAGCCTCGACCCGATTCTAAAAAAACAGGTCGTGGATGGGCGCGTGGATTACCGCGCGCTGGTCGCCGACCCCAAACCGCTGGCGGACTATCTGAAGCACGCGGGCCAGATCCCGGAATCCGAATTCAAATCGTGGGGCGAAACGCGGCAACTCGCGTTTTTGATCAATCTCTACAACGCCTCGACCCTTCAGCTAATCGTAGATCGTTATCCGGTCAAAAGTATCAAGGAGATTAAACGCCGGTTCAAAGGGCCGTGGGACCAGCCGGTGGTTCCAAGATTTGGAAAGATGGTTACGCTCAACGAACTCGAGCACAAAATCATCCGACCGCAATATAACGACCCGCGCGTCCACATGGCGTTGGTTTGCGCCGCGAAGGGTTGCCCGATCCTGCGCAGCGAGGCCTACACCGCCGAAAAACTGGACGAGCAGCTCGACGACCAATCGCGCCGCTACCTCGCAACGCCTGCCGGTCTCGTGATCGACCGCAAGAGGGGCACCGCTTCGATCTCGGCCATCTTTAAATGGTACGGCGGCGACTTTGCCTCCGTCTCAACCTTTATCGGAAAACACAGTGGTGAAAGTATCGCCGGGTTGAAAATCCGCTATCTCTCTTACGACTGGTCGTTGAATGCACAAGGCAACTGATTGGGCTCTCGCTGCGGTGCGATGGGTTTGTTAACAGATAAAGAAATCCCTTTGGCGCAGGGGTGTTCCGTGTCATCTTTTTCCGCAGGCCGAAACAGCCCTCGGCAAGGAGACTCTGGATATGAGCGAGTTTTTTCTTCAATTCAACCCGGTGATGCAGGCCCTGATTGCAACCCTCTTCACGTGGGGCGTGACGGCGGCGGGCGCGGCGCTGGTCTTCTTGCCCGGAATGGTAAAGCCCAAGTTGATGGATTGCATGCTGGGCTTTGCGGCCGGCGTCATGATTGCGGCGAGTTTTTGGTCGCTGCTCGCGCCGGGCATCGAGATGGCCGGAGAGCTGGGGCATACCCCCTGGTTGACGGCAGTCATTGGTTTTATGGGCGGCGGACTCTTTATGCGGCTGACAGATCGGTTTCTGCCGCATCTCCATCCTGGCTTGGCCATGGATCACAGCGAGGGAATTAAAACCTCTTGGCAGCGCAGCACCTTGCTGGTGCTGGCGATCACGCTCCACAACATACCCGAAGGTCTGGCCGTCGGCGTGGCCTTCGGTGCGGTGGCGGCCGGGCTACCTTCCGCCACGATCGGTGGTGCGATCGCGCTGGCGATCGGGATTGGCATCCAAAACTTTCCGGAGGGCACGGCCGTCTCCATGCCGCTGCGGCGCGAAGGCATGGGCAAATGGAAGAGCTTTATGTACGGACAGGCCTCTGGCATCGTGGAACCCATTGCCGGGGTGATCGGCGCAATCTTCGTGTTGAAAATGCAAGGCGTATTGCCCTATGCGCTCTGCTTTGCGGCCGGGGCGATGATCTTTGTGGTGGTGGAGGAGCTGATTCCCGAGTCCCAGCGCGATGAGAAAAACATCGATATCGTTACCATGGCCACCATGGCCGGGTTCTCCGTCATGATGATTCTCGATGTCGCGCTCGGCTGAGAAATAGCTTTTAACAAAATCATGGACAGCAAAATCATTTTCCCTGCAGCACAGCAAATGATTTTGCTGTCCATGATTTTGTCATTCCCTCTGTAAGGAATCTGCGTTCCCTCCGACTACGGGGTGGAGACAAATCGATGAAAAACCTAAAATGGATCAAACCCCTGCTTGTTCTGGCCGCTATCGTGGCGGTGCTGGTGATTGGAGGGAAATATCTCAACCTATCGCAGCGGCTGGCCGATGCGCTTGAATGGATCGAGGATTTAGGGCCAGTCGGAATGGGTGTGTATGCCCTGTTGTATATCCTCGCCTGCGTATTGTTTGTTCCGGGTTCCATTCTAACTTTGGGCGCTGGAGCAATTTATGGCGTGGTGGCAGGATCGCTGCTGGTTTCCGTTTCCTCGACTCTGGGGGCGACCGCCGCTTTTCTCGTCGGGCGCTACGTGGCGCGCGGTTGGATTGCAAAGAAAATCGAGGGCAACGCCCGCTTCAGCGCCATCGACGATGCCGTCGCCGACGAGGGCTGGAAGATGGTCGGCTTGACCCGGCTCTCGCCCGTTTTTTCCTTCAACCTGCTCAACTATGCCTACGGTTTGACGCGCGTTTCGCTACGCGAATATGTGCTGGCATCGTGGATCGGCATGCTGCCGGGCACGGTGATGTATGTCTACCTCGGCTCGCTCGCCGGAGATCTCGCCAGCCTTGGCGCCGAAACCGGGCATGTCACGAGTCCCGGCGAATGGGCCTTGTACGGCATCGGGCTGGCAGCCACGATTGGGGTAACCGTCTATGTAACCAAAATCGCGAAGAAGGCTTTGGCGGCCCGCTTGGCCTAAAGGCGGTTCCGCCGCACCGAGTTGTGGAAATGAGCTATCCGGTGTAGAGATCGCTTACCCGACCGCAGGGAGGGAAGCGATGCTTCGGGGGAATGATTTCCAAAAAGAGTTTGTGTAAGAAAAAATCAAGACGGCCGACTACCTTGCACAATGGAGAAAACAGATGACTGATTCCTGGAAATTCGATGTGTTGCCAAACGATGGACACAACCAGCGGCTGCTGGATAACGTGCATCCCAACAACTGGAAAAACCCCGATCCGGACGGCACCTACAACCTCGTGGCGATCGGCGCAGGAACGGCCGGACTGATCTCGGCCATCGGCACCGCCGGGCTGGGCGGAAAGGTGGCGCTGATCGAACGGCACCTCATGGGAGGCGACTGCCTCAATGTGGGATGTGTCCCTTCCAAGGCGCTGATCCGTCCGGCCCGGTTGGCTTCCGAAATGCGCAATGCCGCAAAGTTTGGCCTGTCGCCCTCCGAGGTCGGGGCGGTCGACTTCCCGAAGGTGATGGAGCGCCTGCGCCGCATCCGCGCCGAGATCAGCGATAACGACTCGGCGAGTCGCTATACCGAAAAAGGGGTCGATGTATTTATCGGCGAAGCCAAATTTACAGGACGCAACACCGTCGAGGTCGGCGGGCAGGAAATCCGCTTCAAGAAAGCCGTCATCACCACCGGTGCGCGTGCGGTGCATCCCGATATCCCAGGGTTGTCCGCGGCTGGGTTCTTGACGAATGAAACCATTTTCAACCTTACGAAACGTCCCGAACATTTGATCGTCATTGGCGGCGGACCCATTGGATGCGAGTTGGCGCAGGCTTTCCGGCGGCTGGGTTCGGAAGTCACCATCATCGAAAAGAGGCGCTTCCTGCCGCGCGAAGATCCCGAGGCTTCCGCCATTCTGGAAGAAACCTTTAAGCGCGAAGGCATCGAAGTGCTGCTGGAATCTTCGGTGGAACGCGTTTCGCTCGAAGGCGGGAAAAAGCAAATGCACATCGCGCAGAACGGCGAGGCAAAAACAGTAGAAGGCGACCAGATCTTGGTCGGGCTGGGCCGGGCGCCGAATGTCGATAACCTGGGGTTGGACGCAGCAGGCGTGGAGTTTGATGCACGAACCGGGATTAAGGTGAATGACAACCTAGCAACGACCAGCCCCAACATCTATGCGGCGGGCGACTGCTGCATGCAGCATAAATTCACGCACGCCGCCGACGCGGCCGCGCAGATCGTGATCCAGAACGCGCTGTTTGGCGGGAAGAAGAAGCTGTCCGCGCTCAACATGCCGTGGTGTACCTACACCCACCCGGAAATCGCGCACACCGGTATGTATGCGCACGAGGCCGCCGAACGAGGCATTGAAATCGACGCCTACAAGTTCGAGATGGCTGAAAACGATCGCGCCATTGCCGAGGGTGAAGCCGAAGGGTTTGTGAAGGTCGTCGTTAAAAAAGGAACCGACAAGATTCTGGGTGCCACCATCGTCGCCGCGCATGCCGGGGAAATGATCAACGAAATCTCCGTCGCCATGGCCGCCAAGATGGGGTTGGGAAAAATCGGAGGGGTGATCCACCCCTATCCGACGCAATCCGAAGCCATCAAGCGCGTGGCCGGTCTCTACAACCAAACCCGCCTAACGCCGCTCGTCGCCAAGCTCATGAAAAAATGGCTGGCTTGGCAACGGCGATAACTACAGATTTTTTGACAAAATCATGGACAGCAAAATCATTTCCGATTCAGATAGAACGACCACGGAAAGAAAAAGATTTTGCTGTCCATGATTTTGCCATAACACCTAACTTGAGGAGGAGAGGATGCCCATCGAATGCAAGTTTCAAGTCAAGCCCTTGGATCAAGATGCATTCCATGCCATCGACAAAGTGGTGATGGGGCATGCATTCGATATCCATAATGAACTGGGTCGATTCTTGGATGAGAGGATCTATCAGGACGAATTGGCTTATCGTTGCGCCAAGTCCGGTATTGAAATCCTTCGGGAACCGATGATCCAAGTAACGCACCAGGATTTCAGCAAATCCTATTTCCTGGATGTCTTGGCAAACGCGGGCGCGATTTATGAACTAAAGGCCGTGAAGTCCCTGAACGGGGGCCATGAAACCCAACTGATCAACTATTTGCTGCTCGCGGGTCTGAACCATGGGAAACTCGTTAATATGCGCTCCACTTCAGTGGAGTACCGCTACGTATCGACTCAATTGACACGCGAAGCACGCCACAATTATTCTCTTGATATGGCTGGCTGGATCGATTCTGCCCCCGGAGCTGATCTTCTCCATCATACGCTTAATGGCCTTCTCGAAGATTGGGGCGCTTTTTTGGACATCAAGCTATACCGAGAAGCGCTGGTTCATTTTCTAGGAGGTGCTGATCAGATCATCCAGTCCATTGATATAGGGGTAGACGGCCGGAGGGTCGGCAAGCAAAAGGTGAGCATGGTTGAGAGCAATTCCGCATTCCATATATCAGCGATTAAGGCGCATCACGGATCCTACCAAAAACACATGGCCCGTCTCCTTGATCACTCAAACCTCCACCGAATTCACTGGATTAATTTCAAGGGTTCATCCATCCAGTTTAAGACGTTGAAGAAATAATACATGGGCTGAGTATCGATAAAACCATGGACAACAAAACAATTTTCAATTTGGATGGATCCGGTGGTGTGGAAATGATTTTGCTGTCCATGATTTTGTTATGAATCCTCCCTTACGAGTTGCCTGATGCAAAGTAAAAACCAACTGATCCTCTTCACGCGTTTCCCGGAGCCGGGGAAAACGAAAACCCGTCTGATTCCGCATCTGGGAGCCGAGGGTGCGGCGCAGCTGCAAAAGGAAATGACGGAGCACACCGTCGGGCAGGCTCACCGGGCCGGCGCAAGAATCGAAGTTCGCTATGCCGGGGGCTCGCTGGAAAAGATGCGCGACTGGCTCGGTGCGGATCTGGACTATGCGGAGCAGGGCGAAGGCGATCTCGGGGAACGAATGGACCGGGCGTTTGCCGAGCACTTCGAAAGGGGGAACGAACGCGTTGTTATCGTCGGTTCGGATTGCCCGTCCAATGGCTTGGGAAATATGCAGGCGGCGTTCGTGGCCTTGGAAACAGCTGACTGTGTGATCGGGCCGGCTTCCGACGGCGGCTATTATTTGATTGGTTTGCGTAGGGAGGGGGTCGCGACCCCGCTTCCGAGGTCGAGGCCCTCGGCTACATTCCCTTCGGAGCTATTCCAAGGCATCGATTGGGGAGGAGAGCATGTCTTCGAGCAAACGAAGAAAGCCGCATCCGAACTCACCGTTGCAGAGCTAAGGCAACTCGACGATGTCGATCGGCCGGAAGACATCCCCCCGAAAATTTCGGTTATTATTCCGACGCTCAACGAGGAATGCCATCTGCTCCAAGCCATCGGAAGGGCACGGGTGGGGTTCAACGTCGAAGTTATTGTGGCCGATGGGGGCAGCCAGGACAGAACCCTAGAAAAGACCATTGGCACCCGTGTGCTCGAATGCAGCCAGGGGCGGGCCGCCCAGCAGAACGAGGGCGCAAAGGTGGCCACGGGGGATTTGCTGCTCTTCCTGCATGCCGATACCATCCTGCCGGACCGATGGGACTGGGTGGTGCGCGAAACGCTGGCCGATCCGGCGGTTTCGCTAGGGGCATTTACGTTCAAGATCAGGGAACAGATGCGGGGCCTGAAATTTATCGAAGACACGGCGAACAAGCGTTCCAAGGTCGGGAAACTTCCCTATGGCGACCAGGGGCTTTTCATGCGCAAGAAAACCTTCGAGCAAGCCGGCGGATTCCCCGATTTGCCGATTATGGAGGACTATGCCTTTGTGCGCGCCCTGCGCCGATTCGGGGAAGTCGCAACCGTTCCCGCGGCCGCCATCACTTCCGGCCGCCGTTGGCGGCAGCATGGCGTGTTCAAGGTTACGCTAATCAACAAACTAATGATTCTCGGCTACCACCTCGGGATCCCGCCGGAACGTCTGGCCCGATTCTATAGAGGCAAATAAGGAGATCGGAAATGAGAAACGCATATATTGCCGTAGTTTTGGTTTTAGGAATTTTGGACGTTATGGCCGGAACCTATACCGATGATTTCCATGCTTTGCACCAAACGCTGGGCAAGAGCAGTGGAACGGTTCGATTGCATCAGATCGATTGGCAACAGGTCGGCGAAGAGTTGCTGCCTCAGGCGGATGCAGTCGGATCCGATGAGGATCTCGGGCGGCTCTGCATTAAGCTGATTGCTCGGTTGCAGGATAGCCATGCCGGTTTGATGAAGGGAACAAGCGATGCTCCCCATATTAACTATCCTAAATGGGACTCGGGTTTTGCGTGCCTGAAAGGTGCCGAAGGGAATGCCATTGTCTACTATGTTGCAGAGGGCAGTCCGGCTGATAGAAAAGGGATAAGGCCGGGAATGACGGTAACCGAAATCAATGGCATCAAGATTGCGGATGCCATCCTGCAGGCGGAACGGGAAACCAGCGAATACATCGGCTACTCTACCGTCCAGTATCAAACCTATGATACCTACCGCCGGTTTGCCCGGCAACAATCTCAAGGAGAAAAAATCGAAGTGGTTTTGCAGGATGCCAAAGGGCGCAGGAAAAAGGCCAACATTCGGGCTTCCGAGGAAATAGGCTATTTGCCTCGGCTACCCGTTCCCCTCAAGAATATTAGCGATGGCGGGGGCAACGTCCAGTGGGCGAAGCTGAAAAACAACATTGGCTATATCTACGTTCGCCGCATTCAGAAAGATCTCGAGTCGGCGCTGGATGAAGCTGTGGATGAATTGGAAAAAACCGATGGCATCATCATTGATGTCCGGGGGAATAGTGGGGGCGGGTTTAATTCCAAGACTGCCCACTACAACTTCGACTTGGAGTCGACAGGAGAATCCGGGCGGATTAAATACCGCAAGCCAGTCGCCGTGTTGATCTCGCCTCGATGCATCAGTGCGGGCGAGGGCTGGGCATCGTGGTTCGTCGCCAGGGAGCGCGCCCGTTTTTTTGGTGAACCCACGGCCGGGGCTTCTGGACGAAAAACCACCTACACGCTTCCGAGCGGGCGCTTCAAGGTGCGCTATGTGGTCAAACCCTACAAGGGCTACCTTGATCGCCACATCGAAGGTCGGGGCTTGGAGCCGGATGAGTCGGTAGTGCAAACCGCCGAAGACCTCGCGAACGGGCGCGATACGGTGCTGGAGGCGGCGCGGGAATACTTAATGTCGCTATAGGTTAATCCCGGTTGAACTCCCCGTTCTTGAGCCGGATGCAATAGCGCTTGGTTTCGCGCGCGACAACCCTGGAGAGCAGGATTAGGCCGATGAGGTTGGGGGTGGCCATGAGCGCGTTGAAGATGTCGGCAATCGTCCAGATCACGCGTAGCCCGCCAACCGCACCGATGGTGATGCAGCCGACATAGACCCAGCGGTAGATTGGAATGGCCTTTTCGCCGAACAAGAACTCTGCGTAGCGGTCGCCATGCCGACGAGCGCCGTGATCCACATCCAGAAAACCGCGCCCAGCACGCAGGCGATCGCGTGGCCGAGGTGGCGCACTTGAACAAAGAGCAGCCGGATGGTCAGGAAAAGCCCGGTGCACACCAATAGGCCAATGGGGATCCAGCTTTTCCAAAGGAAACCATCAACGGCGAACGGCATCCAACAACGTATTCCATGCGAATCTCCGAAAGACGAAGTCCAGAAGTACGCGGAATACGGGAGGATAGACATAAAAAAGCTCCCCGAAAGTTCGGGGAGCTTTTCGACTCAACCATGCGGTTCTATTTTTCCTTTGGGGGTTCCACCTTCTTCTCGGGCTTCTTGGCTTTGCAGCACTGCTTGCAGGGTTTGTAGCCGGCCTTCTTGGCTTCGGCTTCCGATTTGAACTCGACCGTGGTGCTCTTGGCCGCAAAGTGGCGGCAGGCGGGTTTGTGGTAGATCTTGCTCTTTGGATTCCCCTTGACCGCAGGACCTTCCCCGGCAATCACCACGGTTGCGCAGACCAGCGTCGCAGCCAGCAACGCTTTCAATAGGCTTCTTTTCTTCATGGCATGTCTCCTTTTGGTTAGCGAGCCGCACCCTTGCCGCTCAATCTGACCGAAAAGATACAACACGAACAAGCCCGACTGAAACCATATTAAACAAGTAAGAATAGTAAAATGTACTATGCCTAGTGTTGAAAGAAGATGTCGGTTCGGGGCTGGCGTAGCGCCCTCTGCGAAACTTATATATATGATAAACGGATATATTTAGCTAAAAATAGCCAGAAAACGGGCCATATATCCGTTTATCATATAAAAAAGGAGATAATTCATGGGTCGACGAGGGAAATTAACCGGCAGGATTCCTGGTTCCCTGAACAAAAGCCAATGGTTTTTATACCGAAGAGTTTTGGGGGAGCGGAAATTATTGGTATACCAAATTCCCCCGAAACGCGCCCTCTTCGGGAGGCACGTTTTTATCCGATTACTACCAATCGTTCCGT
>CBDVCB010000063.1:0-15901 GCA_965372395.1 uncultured bacterium | reverse complement strand
GGTGCTTGGTGCTTGGTGCTTGGTGCTTGGTGCTTGGTGCTTGGTGCTTGGTGCTGCGAATATTTTCAACACCCCGAACTGGGGCACAAGCGTTTTCTGGAGAAAACCCCGCGCGCCATGCTCCACGCTATCAGGAAATGCGGTGCGATTCGGTTTCGACCCAGTGGATCGCGCGCTGCATGAGCTCGGTTCCACTGCGCAGATGGAGCTTGTCCTTGATGTGCGCCCGGTAGGTCTCGATGGTTTTGACGCTAAGGTTCAACTGCTCCGCAATTTCGCGCGTGGAGTTGCCGCGTCCAATCAGCTCGAAAACCTCCAGTTCGCGCAGGCTCAGGGTTTCGGTACCGGTCCGGGTATCCTCGCCACTGCTGCGGAAGGCCATTTTCAGCATTTGATTCGACATGGTCTTGCTGACATAGATTTCGCCGGCGAGCACTTTTTCAATCGCTTGGATCAGCGTGTTCGAAGCGGCCTGCTTCATGACATAGCCGCTGGCACCGGCCCGCAGGGCATGTTCCGCATAGAGCGCCTCATCGTGCATCGATAGCACCAGCATGGGGATCTGCATTCCAAGGTCGTCTACGATTTTAATGAGCTCCAACCCGTTGGAGTCCTCCAGGGAGATATCGACGAGAATCACATCCGGACCCAGCTTCTTGAGGGCTTCCAGCGCTTCCGAAACGCTTCCGGCTTCGCCGCAGACCTCGAGTCCGTCCTCCTGCTCGATCAGCTTGATCAAGCCCTGCCGGACAATCGGGTGGTCGTCCACCAGATAAACCTGCTTCTTCGGGGGGTTCGCTTGTTTTGTTTTCTTCGCTGTTGCCATAACCGCTATGCCTTCGTTGCCAAGGATTCATCGTTTTCCAGCCGGCAAACCACTTGGGTTCCCCCCTGCGAGTTGGTGCCAACATGCAACAGGCCTCCAATGGCCGAAGCACGGTATTCCATCGTTTTAAGCCCGATCCCGACGACATTCGCCGCGGGTTCGATCCACCGGCCATCATCAACCACATTGAGTTGCCTCATGCCGTTGATTTCGGAGACGATAATGTCGATCCGGCTGGCTACCGCATGCCGCACCGCATTGTTTACCGCTTCCTTCGCAATGCGGTACAGGTGCGTTTCCACCGCTACATCCGTAAATTCAAGGGATTCGTCGAGTCGGGTTTCGCAGACCACACCGCACGATCCGGTTGTGATCCGCGCAAGCTCGCGCAACGATTCGTACAGCCCGTGCCGCACAATCTCCGAGGGCATCAAACCGCGCGAAATCTGGCGGACCTGGTTGCTGGCTTCGTCGGCCAGCTCTGAAATCTGGGATGCGTCGCCGCAGCTTCCGTGCCCGTCCCGCCGCAGGATGTTCGACAGCGACCGGCTGAGCAGGCTCATTCCCGTGAGCGTCTGCCCGAGCGAATCGTGGAGATCCTGCCCGATCCGCCGGCGTTCGCGCGCGGTGACTTCCGCGAACTCCTCCATGCGCTGGCGCGGCGACACGTCGCAAATCCCATACAGCGTGTATTTGTCCGTTGCGGAAAACTTATTGATTTCCACTTCCCGCTTGGAGCCGTCCAGACAGGCAAAAGTACAGCCCAGAATGGATTCGTTGGTATCGGCCGTGCAGGCCTGCAGCACCTCGAAATCCGAATCATTGAACAGCTCCTGCAGGTTCGTTCCAACCAGATCTTCGGATGCATGGCCGAAGGATTCCGGAACACGGGAACTGACCGAGCGAATGGCCTGATTGGAATCCACAAGCACTAGGCACATGCGCTCCTCCGCCAATGCGCAAACACACGGTTGTTCCGCTGCATCCGGATCTGGAGGCGAGGTTGTCACCTGCACACACGCAAAGCGCCACTTTCCTTTATTTCGTTCGTAGGGAAGGACATAGATATACTTTCTTCGCCCCTCCCCATAGGATAGCGCAACCGACAGCGCGGACCGGGTGCGGATGGCATCGTGCAGAATAGGATTTTCCGCAATGCGGGAGGGGGTTTCCATGAATTGAAACAGATCGTCATCCATTTCATCGGGCCGGCAGGCCCTAAAATGATGCTGGAACCTGAATTTCTCATCCACGATACAGAAAATCAATGCCGACACACCGTCGGGTGGCGACGCCACTATGGTTTCGTTATGGGTTATACCGAACAATATATTCTCCTAAAAACAGCCATTTTAAAGCTATCACTCCGCATAATCCGAGCCAGTCTACGTTCGAACCCCACAACCGTCAAGGTTGCCGAATACCTTTTGTTGTTCTTTGCCACTCCATCCCAGATGCAACCGCGACCTATCTAAAATGCTCCACCATTTGGCTTCCAATTCATATATTTATTATCATTATATTCACGTATTTAAGAAATAGTAGGAGTTTCACCATGAAGCAATGCATTTCCCCCCACAAATGCCACCTCTTCGTCTGCATCAAATCACGTGGCGGCGAAAAGAAGTCCTGCGGCGACGGCGGAACACCCGACCTCAAGGCCGCGATCAAAGCCGAAACCAAGAAGCATGGGTGGAAGGGTATTGTTCGCGTATCGGAATCCGGATGCCTCGGCGTTTGCGCGGCAGGCCCCAACATCATGATCTATCCGCAAAAAATCTGGCTCTCCGAAGTCACCCTCGAAGACGTGCCCGAAATTATCCAAATTCTGGAAGAACTCATGGCCGAATAGTTTCAACCCATGAAAATATTTTCCAGTTTCAGGTTTCAAGTTTCAGGCACCAATCACCCATCACTCGTTCCGCAAACCCCGCAAGGTGTCGCCCTTTAGCGATATATGGATGGCGATCGCCATGCACCCAACCCCGCAACCCGAAACCGCCATCAGGCAACCCAGCAAAAATCCATACGAAACCTGTGACTTCGTAATGAACAAAGCGGGAACCATCGCCACCGCCGCCGCAAACAACCCCACTCCAAAACCCGCCGACAACAAAAGTCCATGCTCTATGAAAAGCAGTTTCCACAAAGCCGACGACCGGTAGCCCACCGCCCGGAGCAAAGCCATTTCAGAGCGCCGGTCCTGCACATTGCGCAAAACCACCACCCCCATCCCCATGCTGCCAACCACCAATCCCAGCACCCCCAGCACCAGGAACATCGCCAGATAGGTCGACTCCACCGCATAGAACTCCATCAACCGCTCCGTCGACGGCACCACGTCCAGTCCCGCCCTTTCGTATTTTCGTACCGCAGGCGGCTCGACTGCCCCGCCGAAGAGGAACATCCGGTAGCCCTCTTCCGACGGAAACGTTGAAACAAACCGTTCCTCCGCAATCAAAATCGTCCCTTGGAAAACCGATAGGCGCATCGGCAGCCTGCCCACCAGCTTAACCTTGAATGGGTTCCCAGCGCCGTCGCGATATTCCAGCACATCGCCCTGCTCCACCCCGGTCCTGGCCTCCAACCCCCACAGCGCCGTATCCGCATCACCGACCAGCGCGGGAACCATTCCGTCGGGCAGCTCCAGTTTCAGCAACTTCCACAAATCCTCATCCATCAAAAATGCCTTGCGCTCGGACATTGCATCCGGATCGACGCCCAGCAACCGCGGCGATTGCGCCCGGTTCAGATTCAGGCAGCTCGCGTCATCGCCATCGCGCACCCGCAGCCGCACACCGCCCAGATGATCCGTAATCGGCAGCGTCGATTCCCCGAACCAGGCAAACCCGCCCGTACCCGACCACGGCTCGTCCGCGTGCGCCGCCACATCCTCCTTCATCGAAGAAACCGCAAACACCAGAAAACAACCGCAGGCCAGCAAGCCGACCACCGTCACGCTCCGCCCCCGCCGCCGCGCCACATTCCGCAAGGCCATGCCTCTCACGTAGGGCAGGCTTTCCAGCCTGCCCAACCGCCGCAAAGCCGCCCCGCAAAACAGAATCCCGGAAACAAGCAACAACGCCCCTGCCCCAAAAAACGGCAGCGTCACGCTTTGCACATCCGCACTCAACGCATAAACCACGATCCCAATCGCGACCAGCAAGGCACCCCCGGCAACGTACCGACCCGCCTTGCGGGGACTCGCCCTGCGGAGCCCTGCCTGCGAGAAATCCGCCATCAGCAACTCGCGCGCCGGGTGCTTTGCCTGTCGCCACATCGCTATCGCCATGGCGGCAATCGCACAGGCAAAGCTGGCCACCGCACCCACCACCACGGTTTCGGGTTTCGCAAAATATTGAATCGCCGAGTTGGCAATCGCCCCTTTCCAATAATTGGAAAGCCCAAGAATCAACAGTCGGGTATAGCCCGTTCCCAGCCAGGCCCCTGCCGCAGATCCAACCAAGGCAATCGCCCCTCCCTCCAAAAGAAAGAGACGGCGAACCGCGGACGGCATCCAACCCGTTGCCAGCAAAAGGCCCATCTCCTCCGCACGTTGCTGAATGTTGAAAACAAACAACAGCCCCGTCAACAGGAGCGCCGCCACGACCAGAAAAAAGCTCATCCCCACAAACAGCTGGCCAAAATCCATCGCGTTGTCCACCGCCGTCAACGCCTGCTCCCGCACGGGCTGGAATACAAACCCGGCCGCCGCCGGATCAAATGCAGCCCGGAAATCCTTCTCAATCCCCCGCCCCGCCAGCCACCGGACAGAAGTCAGCGAACCAAACCGGTTCGACCACATTTCCTGCCCGGCTTTCAGCGAAACCATCGCCTTCGGCATCTGCTTGTACTCGTTCCAGTATTCCTCGTTCGCCGCATTCTCCAGCTGCGCCGCATCCATTGGAATGCCCACGTCCCAGTCCGCGCAGCGATCCACATCCGTCAGTCCCGGGAAACGCGGCGCAAGCTTGCGCTCAAGTTCCATTCCCCCCATTTCGACAATATGGACAACCCGGAAAAGACGTTGCTGCTCCACAAATTTGTTCGATGCCAGCAACTCGAAATAGTTCATCGAAACCAAATCGCCCACCCTTGCATCCAGTTCATCCGCCAGCCAGCGGTTGATCACGATTTCATCACCGCGCAGCTCTTCTCCGGCCTTGGCAATCACAAACGAATACGGCGTGGAGTTGCCTCCTTTTGAAATCGAGTTCACCAGATAGGTCAAGGTTCCTTCCGCCCCGGGAACCGCCATCGCCGCCCGTGCCGCTTCTGGATCGAGGTAGATTCCTTCCGACTCCAATTGAACCACCCCGCCCTCTTCCCGAAAGCCCAGCCCGAAATCGGAAGCGCTCCACCCCTTCGCGAGTGCAAAAGAAGGATCACCTTCACCGGACAAAACCAGATTGGCCTTCCCCACCAACCCGGTGCGTTCTTCCAACCATTGCCGGCCTACAAACGCATTGTACGGAACCACCTGATTGGCCGACAGGCTAAAGCGCCCGAGCTCATCATCGGACAGAATCCGCTTAACCGTAAAGCGCCCGCGCACCGTCCGGTCATCCTTCTGCGACGACAGCGGCGCATCGCGCGGCAGCAGCCCCGGCTTCTCGATACGCAGCGAAACCTCGTCGCCCACCGCAACCCCCAGCGCCGCCGCCAGCTTTTCGTTCAGCGCCACCTCGTTTTCCAGAAGCCGAAAATCCAGCCCCGCAAACGTCCAAAACTTGGAATCCCCACCCAGCACCTGCACGCGATTGATCTGCTTCCCATCCGATATCGCCATGCCGCGCAGCTGCAACACCGCCGCCGCATCATCGGAAATTCTATCGGCTAGGCCGCCCGCAAAAAACCGGTTTGGCGTCTGCATCGCATAATGGACACCACCCAGCCGCTGGAGGGCAAATCTACGTAGCGAGCCATCCACCGAATCACCCACCAGCAACGACCCCGTCAGCACCGCCGCCGCCAGCATCGTCCCCAGCAGCACGCCCACATGGCCCCGCCAGAAAAACCGCAACCCGGATAGCAACAGCCGAATCATTTCAGCATTCCATTTTCCAGCGTTAATACACGGCCCATTTTTTCCGCCAGCCGCATTGAATGCGTCACCATCACCAGCGCCAGGTTTTCCTCGCGGTTTAGTTCCAGCAAAAGCTCCACCAACCCGGCCGCCCCTGCACGGCTCAGCGACCCCGTCGGCTCATCCGCCAGCAGCAACTGCGGCCGGTTCATCAGCGCCCGAACCACCGCCACGCGCTGACGTTCCCCGCCCGACAACGTGCCCGGCCGATGCGAAAGCCGATCCGACAACCCCACCCGATCGAGCAACTGCCGAGCCCGCTCCGTTGCATCTGCCGAGCCCTTGTTTACCAATGTCGGCACCAGTACATTTTCCAGCACTGAGCATTGCGGCAGCAAATGGTGCAGTTGGAAAACAAATCCAATCCGCGTATTCCGAAACTCCGCCGTCTCCTTTTCATCCAGCGCCAGCAGATCGATCCCGTCAAATTCAACCGACCCCGCATCCGGTCGATCCAGCGTGCCGACCATATTCAGCAGCGTACTCTTCCCGCAGCCCGACTCGCCAACAATGGCCAACGACTCGCCTGCCGCTACAGCTAAATTCACGTCCGCCAACACCGGCGTCCACTCATCGTACGCTTTCGAAATATTCTTTAGCTTCAACATCTTTATTCCCTTGCTCCAAACGCGCTCACCGTTCCATCGTCCGCACCCACCACAATCGTGCCGCCAATCAAAGCGGGCGAACTAATCTCATCGCTCACGTCCTTCGACCACAGCTTCCGGCCATCCTCCAACCTCAACAGATAAAGCACGCCATCCGCCGACACCACGACCTTCTCTTTCGCCGCCACCGGCGAGGTTGGAAACCCGCCCGTGTCAAACTTCCAAATCAGATTGCCTTCGGCGCGACCCACCGCATAAACAAAACCATCATCGGAGCAATAGATCACTTTATCTTGCGTCACCGCCGGCGTCGAAAACGTTTGATCCTCCGACATGTCGCTACGCCAGACGATGTCCCCCGCTTCCGCATCGACGCAAACTAGACTCCCGTCGCGAGCACCGGCAAAGACCCGGTTTCCAGCAATCGCCACCCCCCCCGCCACCTCCCCGTCGCCGCCCATCTCGATATCCTTCAGGTGCTTCCCTTCTTCCGAATAGACATGCAAGGCCGCCAGGCAACTACCAAAAACAACCGTTCCATTTCCAATGCCCGGCGAACCGTCGCACCGCTCCACCCCCTCCGTCTTCCACAACACCGTTCCACTCTCCAGTTCCACGCAATGCAACGCCCCGTCCGACTGATCCATCACAACGACCGTCCGTTCGTCCAAAAAATTCGGCGAACCCATAACAATCCCCCCCGTATCGTATTTCCATGCTGTGGCACCGGTTTTGGCATCCAGTGCATAGAGGATGCCGCGTCGAGTTCCCGCAAAAACCATCCCATGGCCACAGGCCAGCGGGGCATCGAACCGCACAGGCACTTCATCCCCCGCATCCTTTTTGCGGGTAAAGCTTTTTTCCCAAAGCTTGGCTCCCTTTAAATCGATGGCGGTAATCATCCCCTTCTTCCCGGAAAAGAAAATCCGCACCCCGTCCGACACCGGCGTATTGAAAACCTCCCCGCCCGCATTGTACCGCCACAGGAGCACCGGTTTTTCAGGAAGCGCGATTTCCGATACCCCCCTCAGATCCGCCCCGCCATGATAGGTGTTCCACGCTCCAAAAGAGACCGCTGCACAGCACGCCAGTAGAAAAATTATCTTGTCCCTAATCATTTTGTCGAATTTCCCTATAGATCGAAATCATCTTCCGCGCCATCGTCTCCACACTAAAATGTTCCACGACCGATTCACGGCCTTTCTTTCCGAGCTCACGCACCCGGTCGGGATTCATCAAAAGTTCCCGCAAGGTCTCCACCAAATCCTCATAGATCAACCCGCCACCCGTTGCCTCGATCAACTCGGGAAAGGCCCCTGCATCCGGCTGCACCACCGGAACCCCCGCCGCCATCGCCTCGACAATATAGGAGCCGAACGCCTCGCCCTGCTCCACCGGAACGCACATCACCGACAGCGACTTCAAGAAATCCAACCGCTGCTCCCGGCTAAAATCCTCGATGAATTCCGCATCGTTTTCCAGTCCAAGCCCGGCCAGTTTTTTCCGAAGAAGGGAAACGCATTTGCGATCGTCGCCAACGAGGCCGCCCGTCGCCCGCAACTTTAGGTTTTCCAGTCCTTGGAACTTTTTCAATTCGATGAACGCATCCACCAGCTTGTCCAGCCCCAGTGCCGAATTCATGCGCGAAAGATAGCCCAGCACCGGCGGATCAAAATCAAGGGAAGCCTGCCCATAGCCATCGAGGTCGATGCCGATATGCACCACATCGATCAGGTCGCGCGGAATCATCAGCCGCTGGCTCATCCGATCCGCAAACCAGTTGCTCACCGCCACGAACCGATCCACATCGCCGGCCCGCGCACTGATCGCATCCCAGCACTGCTTATTGTATGGTGGTTTAATTCCGTCGAGCCACCCGTCCTCGTCCTGCAGCGAACAAACCACCGGCACATCCAGTCTGGCCTTTATCTCGCCAGCCAGCCCAATGAGCAGTGCATTCGAGATATGCACCACATCCGGCTTTTCATGCTCCGCCAGCCACTCCACCAACCGCTCGACCTCCTTGCGCTGGTTCCCCTCCGTCCCTTCCAGCATCGAGAGCGTCATCGCGCCCAATCCCGCTGCCGACGTCGTGCCCTCCATCGCCGCCGCGCGCTTGAGCATCCACTTCGAATCAAACCAGCGATCCAGCCAGCGCGGCGTCTTGCGAAAAAAAGGAACCTGCTGCTGAAGCCAGACATTGATGCCGCCGAAAAAAACCGGCGTGTCGTCCTGCACCGGATCGCCATCCGTGAACATCGGCAGATACATCGGCACCATCACCGTATCCACGCCCGCCCGCCGCAGCGCCTGCACCAGCGCGCCGTCGCGCATGCAGTTCTGACAGTAGAACGTGCCACCCGATCCCGGAACTATCTGAACCACTTTCATCGCTTCGCTCCGATAATGAAGTCTTCAAACCGGCGGTGTTTTTATTGTTCACAATCCCGTTTTCTTATATCACTAGTGATATATTCTACCCAAAAAACCCTCATTTTTCAGCATTTTTTATATCATTAGTGATATATTGTTTTTTCTGTATCGAACCAAGGAAACGCAGACCCGCCATTCTTAATTCTTGATTTCCTCCGCACTCCTGAACGCCAAAGCCCCGGTTGGACACGCTTCCACGCATTCCCTCGCGACATCTCGCAAGCCCTCCTGCAACGCCGCGCCAAACGGAACAGCGACTTGCGTATTGAAGCCGCGGCCAACAAACGCCAGCCCCAGCTCCTCGCCCGCACATTTGGTAATCTGCACACACAGCCCGCACTTGATGCACTTGCCCGGTTCGAACACTACGGCCTCGTTGTGCCCGATCAACCGCACATGCCCCCGCTCATCCGCTGGAAACTCGCGCTGATCCGCGCCATACTCCTCCGCATACTTCCGCAGCTTGCAGCTCACCGGCTTCCGGCAGTCGCAATGCAGGCATTTCCCTGCTTCGGACTGGGCAGGCTGGAAAGTCTGCTCATCTGCCGCACAGTTCTTCACCAGCTCCTGCACTTCGCTCGCGCGCAATTTCCCAACCTTGGAATCAAACCGCACTTCAGGTGCCGGAGCCGCGCCCTTCAAAAACCGATCCAGCGCAACCGCCGCCGCTTTGCCGTTCGCCACGGCCTTCACCGCCAGCTTGTGCTCCTCGGCATAAAACGCATCCGCAAAATGGGTGCCGGAGAACTCGGCCCCCGCAAAGACCACCCCATCGAACTCTTCCGAAATCGTGTGCATGGAAATGGCTGAGTCCAACCTGAATCCTATGCCAGCCAGCCGCAACGACTCCACTTCGGCATCTAGCACCTCCATCGGCAAATCCGGGCGATCACGCAATGCACCCCCCGCTTTCGGTGCCTCGTCAAACACCGTGCAACCATAGCCCAGTTGCCATAACTTCCAGGCGCTGGAAAGCCCCGCCGCCCCCGAGCCTATCACCGCCACTTTTCCCCCAACCGCCGGCGGCGCGCTCGGCGAGCATGCCCGACCTACATCACGATGCAGTTCCCGAATCGTAATCGCCTGGTCCACTTGACCGCGTCGGCACCCCTTTTCGCAGGGCGCGGGGCAGATATGGCTCAGCGTGGCCGGGAGTGCCAAATCGCGTTTGGCAATCCATGCGGCGGAATCCATATTGCCGCGTTCGATTTCGCGCAGCATGAGTGGAATGTCGAGGTGTGCCGGACAGATGCGCGTGCAGGGCGCTTCGCAGTCGCCCACGTGCTCGCTCAACAGCAGGTTCAGAATATCACGCCGAGCGGCCTGCACCTCATCACATTCCGTATCGATCTCCATGCCGTTGGTTGCCTTGGCCGAGCAGGCCGGAATCAGCTCCCCCGTCGCAACATTCTTCACCACGCACAGCATGCACGAGGTCTCCGGCTCCATCCCCTTGAGATGGCACAGTGTCGGAATCTCGACAAACACCAGTTCCGCCGCATCCAGCACCGTGGCACCAGCATCCACACTCGCCGACAATCCATTGATTTTTAACTTTGGCATATCTATTCCACCACCACCGCATCGACAGGGCAAACCAGCCGGCAGTTGTCGCACCGGACGCAAAGCTCCGGATCGATTTCAAATACCGAGTACGGCTCTCCGCTGATCGCTTCCACCGGACACTCGACTGCGCACTTGGTGCAGCCAATGCAATCATTGTTGATCGAATACGAAATCATTTTCTGGCACTTGCCTGCCGGGCAGCTGCCTTCGATGTGCGCCTCGAACTCCTCGCGGAAATACTTAATCGTTGTCAGCACCGGGTTCGGCGCGGTCTTGCCGAGTCCGCACAGGCTCTGCGCCTTGACCGTCTGCGCGAGCTGCTCCAGCTTTTCGATATCGCCCGGTTTGCCTTGGCCATTGCAGAGCCGCGTCAGGATTTCGAGCATCCGCTTGGTGCCGACGCGGCAGGGCGTGCATTTCCCGCACGATTCGCTCTGGGTGAACGACAGGAAATAGTGCGCCATCTCCACCATGCAGTCGTGGTCGTCCAACACCACAAAACCGCCCGACCCCATCATGGCTCCAACCGCCTTCAGCGCCTCGAAATCCACCGTCGTATCGCCGAGCGACGCAGGGATGCACCCGCCGGATGGCCCGCCGATCTGCACCGCCTTGAACGTCCGCCCATCGGAAACCCCGCCGCCGATCTGCTCGACCACCTCGCGGATGGTGATGCCCATCGGCACCTCGATCAATCCGCCGCGCTCAATCTTTCCCGCCAGTGAAAACACCTTCGTTCCCTTGCTCTGCTCCGTTCCGAACTTGGCAAACGCCCCCGCACCGTTGCGGATAATCCATGGCACCAGCGAATAGGTTTCCGCATTGTTCACCAGCGTCGGACCCCCGTGCAGTCCCTTCTCGGCAGGAAACGGCGGGCGATAGTTCGGCGTGCCGCGCCGCCCTTCCAGCGAGGCGATCAGCGCCGACTCCTCGCCGCAAACAAATGCGCCCGCCCCTTCGAACACCCTCAACTTCAGCGAATGCCCGCTGCCGAAAATGTTTGTCCCCAGCAACCCGGCGGCCTCGCAGTCGGCCAGCGCTTGGCGTACCCGCTTCACGGCCAGCGGATATTCCGCGCGGATGTAGAACATGCCCTCCGTCGCCCCGACCGCAAACGACGCAATAATCATCCCCTCGATCACGCGGTACGGATACGACTCCAGGATCATCCGATCCATGAACGCCCCCGGGTCGCCCTCATCGCCATTGCAAATGATGTATTTCTTTTCGCCCGGTGCGTTGCGGACAATGCCCCACTTCGTTGCCGTCGGGAATCCGCCGCCGCCGCGCCCGCGCAGTCCGCTTTTCCCAATCTCTGAAACCAGCCATTCGGGGTCGGATTTAAAGAAGATTGTTTTGAGCGCCTTGAAGCCGCCGAGCCGTTTGTATTCCTCCATATCCGATGGATTCAGCACACCGCAATGCTCGGTGGCAATATGCTGCTGCCGGCCAAGAAAATCGGCAACCGGCTCGTCGCGCACGTCGATGGAGTAGCGTTCGGGAATATTGCGGGCTTCGTCGGTGTAGACTTTTTTCAGCCAGCTCTCCGCCGCCGCGCGGATCTTGACAAAGGGGCTGTCCGACCAAAAATGGCGCTCGATGATTTCCGGAACATCCTCCGGCCTCACCTTGGCATACAGGACGGGTTCCTCGCCCGGAATCACCACCTCCACCAGCGGCGTGCGGTGGCACATGCCGACGCAACCGACCGGTTTTATATCGACATTGCATTTGAGCGAAACCAGTTCTTCCTCCAGCGCATCGCGGATCTTGGCGCTCCCCCCCGCTACGCAGCACGAGCCAAGACCAATGCGCACCTCGCCCATCAAAATGCCATCATCCCGGTTTTGGAACTTTTTCGGAACCCGGTTGGCCTCGTTTTCAAGAAAATCGGTGATCATGTTCGAGACCGTATCCGTGCGCACATGGCCGTAGGTCGTTTCATCAATCTGCACCGCGGGCGCCAGTGTGCAACATCCGAGGCAAGCCACCTTCTGGACGGTGAACAGTCCGGCGGCATCGGTGTCGCCCTCCTCGATGCCGAGTTCGTGGAGCACGGAACCATAAACGGCGGACGAGCCTTTCACATGGCAGGCCGTACCATCGCAAACGCTGATCATGTGCTTGCCGACCGGCGTCCGGCGGAAGCGCGGGAAAAAGGATGCAACGCCCTCGATTTGCGCAGGCGTGATGTCGGTGATCTCGCACACGCGCCGCAACGCGGCCTCCGGCAAATATTTAAACCTCGTTTGCACCGCCTGCAGAATCGGGATCACCGACGCCGCAGCGCGCCCGGTTTCCTCGACAATCCGGTCAACCGCTAAAATGTCTATTTCGTCGTTCATTACCAATGTCTATTTTTGACCGAAAAGACGCCAAGTCGCTAAGAAAAGCGAACCTTTGCTTCTTTGCGTTTTCGCGGTCATTCATCCCCAATGCAGTAGAGGTTTTCGTCGCCGCGGATATAGATTCGGTTATTTGCAAACGCCGGCGTGGCGGAGACGGGTTCGCCCATTTCGAGGGTTGCGATCTCCTTGTATTCATCCGCTGCTTCAAAGATATGCACCATGCCTTCGATGTCGATGGAATAAATCCGGTCGCCCACCAGAACCGGCGACGAACTGAAGCCATCGTCAAACTCCTGCTCCCACTTCACCTCGCCCGTGGCGGCGTCGAGGCAAACCACATCGCCTACCGAGGTGGTGATGAAGAAAAGGTTTTCGGCGGCAAGCGGACTGGAGATTTCCGGCAGGTATTCATCGTACTGCCACAGGATTTCCGGTGTGCCGTCCACGAGTTTCAGCGCACTGGCCTGCGCATATTCGTTAGCCACGAAAACAATCCCCTTTCCGTTATAGGCGGGCGATGGCGCCACTTCGCCGCCGAGGCACTTGACCTGCCAAAGCTGCTTCCCGGAGCGCGGGTCGTAGGCCGTCGTGTTTTCCTCGTCGTTGAGAAGCAACTGCACCCCGGTTTCGGTTTCGATCAACGCCGGGCTGGCCCACGAAATATGTTTGCGAGGCGTCTGCCAGACCGGGTTTCCGGAGGCGCAGTCCAGCGCCATCACCTTTTGCGAATCCTCGTGGTCATACTGGACAAACAGGCGAGTTCCATCGGAGATCAGCGACGACCCCATGCCATACGGATTCGTCGGAACCCCCAAATTCTTTTGCCATACCGGATTGCCTTCAAAGTCGAAGGCCGCCAGTTCGCCCGTCGCAAAGATGGCAAACACGCGCTGGCCGTCGGTCGCCATCGTTGGTGCGGCGTAGCCGGTCTCCTCCGCCACTTCGGGAAGCTCTACGGTCGTCGCGACCGTCTTCGACCACAACTGCTTTCCGGTATCGGCATCAAAACAGAATATCTCCTGCCCCTCCTCGTCGCCTCCGGTCAGAAACAGGCGGTTGCCCCAAACGATCGGCGAATTGAACCCATGAACGGGAACTTCCGTTTTCCATAGCACCCCGTCGCCGCTTTCAATATTCCACCGCGTTGGAGCATTCGTGAAATGCGCCACGCCGATCCCGCCCGGCCCGCGTAGCGACGGCCAGTTCGCCTTCATTGCGGGGAGCAGGCGGGCCGCCTGCGGTACGGTTTCCGTATCGCCGCCATCCTGGCGGCTCAGTACGGTCGTCAGATCGCTCTGAACGACAAAGGCGAGAAACAGCGAAGCCACCACCAGGAAAACACCCGTTCCGGCCATGAGCTGCCGGAACAGCGCATTGAGTTCCCAATGATCCTCCTTGTCCGATTTCCCAACGGTTGGAAGCTTGGGTTTCCAAAGGATGGAAAGTTTTAGCGCAACAAAACAGACCACCATGCCGCCGAGCAACAGTAGTCCGCCCGTGCGCCGCTGCTCCTGGTTGCTAAAAAAGGCGCGGCGGGCATAGAGATCGAACGTACGGATCTGCTTAATCACCGCCTCGCGGCCCTCCGTTGTATTGGCCAGCTGCTCGCGCAATTGCAACAGATGCGGATCGTTCAGCGGATCCATCTTTTGAATCCGCACAAAATCGGCCATCAGCAAAATACAGATCACCAGCGAAAACAGCGCCGCAACGATCGCCACGCTCTGTGTGATCAATCCCCAAACCGGTCTTTGCTTGAATTCATCCATAATAATCATTCCTTCACCGGGCAATATTTAAAGCAGCGTCCGCAGCTGAAGCAAGTGCCGCGGTCGGGTTCGTAGTCGGTGCGCTTCCGGAGGATGGAAACGGCGATCAGCTTGCAACCGATAACCAGCCCAACAAAGGCCCCAAGCCATTTCCCGCCGCGCGCGAAGCCGGCCTTGAGCTCCACTGCTTCGGCGTAAAGCTCCTCGTTGGGGGTGTCGGATGCGCGGAAGGCCTCGGATTCAATATTGGTTTCGGAGTAGCGGCCAAGATCCTCGCCGGCGATGCGTTCGGCCAACCGCACGGTCGGATGCATCCGCGAGAGGGACTCTTTTAAAAGACTGCCGACGCCAACGCCGAGCAGGATCATGAGCGGCACAAGGAGAATTAATCTCCCCAATCTCCATGCCCCTTTGCTGCGGGTTTCAGGCGACGGGTCGGGTGTTGGTTCATTGATCGCGTTATACGGACAAGAATCGGTGCACAGCTCGCATTGGATGCAGTCGGTCGGGGTGATGGCGGCATGGTGGCGCGACAGCTTGGAGCACCAGTTGAGCAGCACGCCGTAGGGGCAGAGAAAGCGACAGTAGGGTCGCGCAACGAATATGCCGAGCACCAGCATGAAGCCGCCGAAGATGAGCATGCTAAAGCTTGCTCCCATGCGGAAGAAACCAACGAATGGATCGTACTGGCAAATAATGAAGCCCGCGCCCATGGAAACGGAAAGCATGGCAAGACCCAAATAAATGTAGGGAAGGATGGAGAGCACTTTTTCGACGGCAGGCGGCACCTTGACCGGCTTGATCGCAACGGCCTCCTGGATCGCACCGAGCGGGCAGACCGCCGCGCAAAAGACACGGCCAAACAACAGCGCAAAGAGGAGTGGCGCGGCAAAGAAAACAAGAACGGCGAGCGGAACGCCGTAGGCGGGATCGCAGATGCCAGCCATCATATTCTGTATCGAACCGACCGAGCAGACGCATCCGTTGCGCCAGAAGCCAAAATAGATCAGCGAAAAAAGCGTCAGCAGGAAAATCTCGCGCCGCTTGCGACGCTTCAACACAAAGATAGCCGCCAGGGTCAGCGTGGCGATGAGCACCACGATATCCCACCCCACCATCGCATTCGACGGCGCAGGCGTATGCACTGCCGGGTGCCCGTAGCCCGTTTCAAATTCCGGCATCGGGAACCGAAACTCGGCGAACACGGAAGGAATTGCCACAAAGAGACACAAGAAGCGCAAAGACCACTTCCGTGCCCGATCGGC
>CBDVCB010000062.1:0-16241 GCA_965372395.1 uncultured bacterium | reverse complement strand
CAGCGGGCGTGGTTTGGAGCTTTACCACGACCGCAGGCGGTGCGCCGCTTCCGGGCCCGGCCAGCAACCCAGACCCGGCCACCGGTTCGAGAAACATCGCAACCACCGCGACGCTAAGCTGGACGGCGGGAAGCGATGCCGTTTCGCACAACGTCTACTTCGGCACGGTATCCGGCAGCCCCTCCTTCATGGGCAACCAGACGGGAACCACCTTCGACCCCGGCACAATGGGCAACAAGGTCAAGCACTACTGGCGCATCGATGAAGTGAATGCCACCGGAACCACAACCGGAACGCAATGGTCCTTTACGACCGTAAGGTAGTTTCCAAGGCGTTGCTTCCATAGGACAGAAAGCCGTCGCATAGTCGATATGCGGCGGCTCTTTTACGATTTGGGCATGGCGTCCGTCAGTAGCCCGAAACCTGCTTGATTTATGATCGGCCCAAGGGCAAAGTTCATGCATGGGTACGGACTATGAGGAACGATATCAAACCGGCAATACGCCATGGGATCATGGAATGCCGGACGGCAACCTGATGGCGTGGGTCAAGCGGTGGCCGATTGAACCCTGCAAGGTGCTGGATATCGGTTGTGGAACCGGCGAGAACTCCATCTGGCTGGCCCGGCAGGGGTTCGCGGCAACCGGTTGCGATATTTCCAAGACCGCCATCGCGCGGGCGAAGGACAAGGCGGCCTCGGCCAAGGTGGAGTGCACCTTCCACACGGTCGACTTTCTGGAGGGCCGTCTTCCTGGATTGCCGTTTGGCTTTGCGGTCGACCGCGGGTGCCTGCATTGCATCAAGGGCGAAGCCGGTCGCCGGCGGTTTGCGAAGAATGTCGCCGACCATTTGACCGAAGCGGGGTTATGGCTGTCGCTGATTGGCAATGCCGATGAACCCGAAAGGGAGGTTGGTCCCCCGCAGCTTGCCGCCGGCGAGGTGGCTGCAGCCGTCGAACCTTGTTTTGAAATCCTGTCGCTCGAAGCCGGGCACTTTGGATCCGACCAAGACAATCCTCCCCGAGCATGGATCTGTCTCATGCGCAAGCGCGCATGAAACAAGCCAAGGCCTTCCCTCCTGCCTCAATCATTAGCGACCCCGTGTTTTCTTCACCCTGTTGGTGTAGAGCGCGTGCCTCCCGAAGATATCTGAGCCTATCCGTCAATCTGAATCTTCGTTCTTTAGCACTTCGATCTTGTCGTATGCCATAATGCTTTCCTCCAATTTCGATCTTCGAACTATTGGTTCGTGCGCACCCTTGGAAAAAGACCAACCTCTGGTACAGTCACAACTTTTCAACGCAGACTCCATCCATTATAGGCAGCTTTCTGGAGCACGTGTTTCTATAATTGGAACAAAACTTAACGAACGGGAAACCCTATGAACGATAAAGCCAAAATCATCTACACGATCACCGACGAAGCCCCGGCCCTTGCCACGCATTCCTTGCTTCCGATCATTGAAGCGTACACCAGCGCGGCAGGGGTGGCGGTTGAGACACGGGATATTTCCCTGGCAGGCCGCATCCTTGCAAACTTTCCGGATGCCCTAACCGAAGAGCAGCGCGTCTCCGACGCGCTGGCCGAACTGGGCGAGCTTGCACTGGCTCCGGATGCCAATATCATCAAGCTGCCGAACATCAGCGCCTCTGTTCCGCAGATGAATGCGGCGATCAAGGAGCTCCAGTCCAAGGGCTTCGCGCTTCCCGACTATCCCGAAACCGCAACGACCGAAGCCGAGCAGTCCGCGAAGGCCCGCTACGACAAGATCAAGGGCAGTGCGGTCAATCCCGTGCTTCGCGAAGGCAACTCCGACCGCCGCGCCGCCGTCGCGGTGAAGAAATATGCCAAAACCCATCCACACCCCATGGGGGCTTGGAGTGCAGACTCCAAGTCGCGCGTATCCAGCATGTCCGGTGGCGATTTCTTCGGCAACGAAAAGTCCGCAACGATCCCCGAAGCCACCGTGGCGAAGATCGAACTCGTTGCCGCCGATGGTAGCGTCGTTGTCCTCAAGGACGATCTTGCTCTCCAGGTCGGCGAAATCCTCGATGGCACCTTCATGAGCGCCTCCGCCCTCAATGAATTTCTCGCCGAGCAAATCACCGCCTCCAAGGCCGACGATATCCTCTTCTCGCTCCACCTAAAGGCGACGATGATGAAGGTCTCGGACCCGATCATCTTCGGCCATGCCGTAACCGTCTTCTTCAAGGATGTCTTCGAAAAGCACGCCGACACGATCGCGTCCCTCGGCGTCGATGTGAAGAACGGTTTTGGCGACCTCGTCGCCAAGATCAAGACCCTGCCCGCCGAGAAGCAGTCCGAGATCGAAGCCGACATCGCTGCGGTCTATGAATCCGCCCCGGACATGGCCATGGTGAATTCCGACAAGGGGATCACCAACCTGCACGTGCCGAGCGATATCATCATCGACGCATCCATGCCCGCATCCATCCGCACATCCGGGAAAATGTGGAACCAGGCCGGCGAACTCCAGGATGCCAACTTCGTCATTCCCGACCGGTGCTACGCCGGGGTCTATCATGAGACCGTCGACTTCTGTAGAGAAAACGGTGCGTTCGATCCCCGCACGATGGGCACCGTGCCCAATGTCGGGCTCATGGCGCAGAAGGCCGAGGAATACGGCTCGCACGACAAGACCTTCGAGATTCCCGCCGCCGGCACCGTCCGGGTCATCGATGCCTCTGGTGCGGTTGTTTTTGAACATGCTGTCGAGAAGGGCGACATCTGGCGCGCCTGCCAGGCCAAGGACGCACCGATCCGCGACTGGGTGAAATTGGCCGTCACTCGCGCCCGCGCCACCGGCGCACCCGCCATCTTCTGGCTCGACTCCACCCGCGCGCACGACGCCCAGCTGATCGAAAAGGTCGAAACCTATCTCAAGGACCACGACACCGAAGGTCTCGACATTCAAATCATGGCGCCCGCTGCCGCGACCCGCTTCACCCTGGAACGCGCCAAGGCCGGGGAGGACACCATCTCCGTCACCGGCAATGTTCTGCGCGACTACCTGACCGACCTCTTCCCGATCCTCGAACTCGGCACCAGCGCCAAGATGCTATCCATCGTCCCGCTCATGAACGGCGGCGGCCTCTTCGAAACCGGAGCCGGCGGTTCCGCGCCAAAGCACGTTCAGCAATTCGAAAAGGAAAACCACCTGCGCTGGGATTCCCTCGGGGAGTTCCTTGCGCTGGGCGTATCGCTCGAGCACCTCGCCACGGTGTTCGGCAACGAAAAGGCCCAGGTGCTCGCCGATACCCTCGACGTCGCCACCACCCGGTTCCTCGAAGAAAACAAGTCGCCGTCGCGCAAGGTCAACGAGCTCGACAACCGGGGCAGCCACTTCTACCTCGCGCTCTACTGGGCGCAGGCCCTCGCCGCGCAGGATGCCGATGCCGGGTTAAAGGCTCGCTTCGCACCGCTCGCCGAAACCCTGGCGGCCAACGAAGCCAAGATCGCCGGTGAATTGATCAGCGTCCAAGGGGTCGCCATGGACATCGGCGGCTACTATCGCCCAGACGAAGAACTCGCCTTCAAGGCCATGCGCCCCAGCCCCGCCTTCAACGCCGCCCTCTCCGCGTTGTAGGCATAATTTATGGAGTGCGGTGGCAACCAACGGGCGACACCGCTTTCCCGTCGGCTACTTCGCTTCCATGCTTTTAGTGCTGTTGATAACCCGTTGCGGCCTTCCTTTCCGCCATGGAAGGCGTGCTCATTTGATCGGAACATGTATTTCCGTCAGCAGCTCTTCGGGCGGGGTTTTCCGGACGTCATTGAGGTGCAGCTCGAAGCACGGCACCTCGCGTAGCTCCTCGCCGCTTTCGGGCAGCCACTTTCCATAGGCCTTGTCGTATGCTTGGGAGAGGTCGGTGTACGGCCCTTTGTGCAGGAAGACCGCGTAGCGTCCGCCGGTAATCGTTTGTTGGCCCACCTTGCCGCGCGGCTTGGCCGGGCGATCGATGGAGATGCAGGCATCGTAGCGCAGCTTCTCCGCCGGGGTCACTTTGGGGTCATCCAACCCAATGCCGATGAAAATGGTCTGCGGCGTGAGCAAGCGTCGCGGCCCGGCAAAAAAGCAAAGCGTCCGCCATGCGGCGCAGGCGGCCTTTTCGTATGCGCCCGTCTTGCGGACATACAGCACTTCCATCTCTTCGAGTTCCCTGATTTCCACGTCCATGATCTGCTCCTCTCTTTTTACGGGTTTCAAATTTCCCATGGCAGGCCGTTCATAAACCGACCGCTGTTTCCGAAACCCGGATGGGTTCATGCCAAAATGCTGCTTAAAGGCCTTGCTGAACGCACCGGGCGTCTCGTAGCCAGCCGACAGGGCAATCTCCGTGATGCTCCCATGCGAATGGCAGAGCCGGGCGGCCGCGCTTTCTAGCCGCAGCCGCCGCACATATCCGTTGAGCGTTTCATTCACGTAGGCGGAAAAAATCCGGTGGAAGTGGAACGGCGAAAAGCAGGCCTGCGCCGCGATGGTTTCGAGTGAAAGCGACTGGTCGAGATTTTGCTGGATATACGCCAGTACCCGGTTCATCCGTTCGTCATAATCGGTTATCGTATCTTCGCGCATCGCCGTTCTCCTGTCTGGTGAAAATGGTTGTAGCACTATTTTGGATCCCGCGCTTCTCCAATCTTGCTAACTTGAATATTCCAAGGATCGGCATGCCGCTGGTCGGGCGAGCCTTGTCGTGCGCGGACGGAAAAGGGGCTCATTGGGGTCCGAGAACGCCGATGTGTAGTTGTCGGACCACTATTTTTTCTTTGCGGCCCGCAGGTCGGCCCAGTGGGCGAGCAGTGGGCTTTCGCGGAAAGCTTGAAGTAGAGGAAGGCGTCGAGGAAGCCCTTGTGATGCAGGAAGCGCTGGGGTGTGCGGCCTTTGGTTTTGTGGAAGCGCAACTGGTTGCCCATGATGTCGGAAACCTGATAGATGGCCTGCTTGGGGACGCAGGCGTTTCCGCACATGCCTTGCAGGGGCTTCGCGCGCGGAGTCGTGCGGCGCCGGTTTCGACGAGCTGCTTTGCGAGGAACTCGTGGTATTCGCCGAAACCCTGGCGGCCAACGAAGCCAAGATCGCCGGTGAATTGATCAGCGTCCAAGGGGTCGCCATGGACATCGGCGGCTACTATCGCCCAGACGAAGAACTCGCCTTCAAGGCCATGCGCCCCAGCCCCGCCTTCAACGCCGCCCTCTCCGCGTTGTAGGAAAACACAAAGATCAAAGGGCGGATCCTTCTTTCTTACCCAATTGTAGGACAGGCTTTCTGCCGGTCTATTGGTTGATCGGTCACAGGAGCAAAGCGAGTGGTGTAGAGAACGCGGAAAGCGTTGTCCCGCCGCCGGAAGCACCGCCTCCCTGCGGGTAGGCGGTCTCTACACCTTCCCAGCTAATTGAACGGCGAGCGCAACGGCTTCTTCGGCGGTGCGGGCGACGTGGATGCCGGGGTCGGGGGCGCCGTTGCGGTGGACTTCCCAGGTGTGGAGGCCGACTACTGGAACCTTGAGCCGCAGGGCGAAGGCGAGCTCGGAGAGGGTACCGTATGCGCCGTGGATGGCAATGACGGCGTCGCACGAGCGCACGAGCAGCGCGTTGCGGTAGGCGCCGAGATCGGTGGGAATGGCGATGTCGATGAATTCGTTGGCGGCGGATTTGTCGGTGCCGGGCAGGATGCCGACGGTACGCCCGCCCTCCGATTTTGCGCCTTCGGCGGCGGCGCGCATCATGCCGTCGAGCCCGCCGCAAAAGAGGGTGGCACCGGCCTGCGCAATATGGCGGCCCACTGCGAGGCCGAGCTGGTATTGCTCGGGCGTCGCTGCGTGCGGTCCGAGAACGCCGATGTGTAGTTGCCGGGTCACTATTTTTTCTTTGCGGCCCGCAGGTCGGTCCAGTGGGCAAGCAGCTCTTGGTTGCGGTTGTGGGCTTTGGCGGAAAGCTTGAAGTAGAGGAAGGCGTCGGGGAAGCCCTTGTGATGCAGGAAGCGCTGGGGCGTGCGGCCTTTGGTTTTGTGGAAGCGCAATTGGTTGCTCATGATGTCGGAAACCAGGTAGATGGCCTGCTTGGGAACGCGGACGTTTCCGCACATGCCTTGCAGGTGCTTGTGCACGGCTTCGCGCGCGGCGTCGTGCGGCGCGGTACCGGTTTCGATGAGCTGCTTTGCGAGGAACTCGTGGTATTCGCCGAAGACGAGCGCGAAGAGCAGGGCGGGGTGGACGCGCAGGTTGGCCTTGCGCCACCGATCCATCTGTTCGAGCGTTTGGATCACCCAGTCGTGCCGGGATTTGTCTTCGTCGATCCAGTGCGAGAAGTCGTGGAACATGGGGTGGAGCAGGTCGGTTCTTTCCAGCCAGTGGAAAACGGCTTTGGCATGGCCGCAGAAAAAGAGCTTCTGCACCTCCTCGTACATGCGCGACGGGGCGGCGAGCGCGAGCTTGTCCTTGTTGCGGCAGATGGAGTCGTAGGCCTGTTCTTCGATTTCGAAGCCGAGGGTTCCGGCAAAGCGCGCGGCGCGGATCATGCGGACGGGGTCTTCGGTGAAGCGCGTGTCGGGGTCGCCGATGACGCGGATGATCTTCTTTTTCAGGTCTTCGAGTCCGCCGGCATAGTCGATGATGGAAAAGTCGGCAATGTTGTAGAAGAGGGCGTTGATGGTGAAGTCGCGGCGAAGGGCGTCTTGTTCGGGGGTGCCGAATACGTTGTCGCGCATGACCTGGCCGTCTTCTCCGGTGCGGAAGATCTTGTCGGAATGGATGGTCTCGTCTTCGGGGACGGGCGCGCGGAAGGTGGCGGTTTCGATGATCTCGCCGCGGAAGAGAATGTGGGCGAGCCGGAAGCGGCGGCCAATCAGGCGGCAGTTGCGGAACATCTTGCGGATCTGCTCGGGCGTGGCATCGGTGGCGATGTCGAAATCCTTGGGACGGCGGTCGAGCAGGAGGTCGCGCACTCCACCGCCGGCGATGTAGGCGGTGTAGCCTTCGTCTTTCAGGCGATACAGCACCTTGATGGCGGCGGAACTAATGTTCCTTCGACTCACGTTGTGGTCGGGGCGTTTGAGGACTACGGGTTCCATGGGCGGGGGCTAGGCGTCGAGATGTTCCCCGATCCATCGCAGGATGGCATCGACGATCTTGCTGACTTGCGCCTCGGAGAGTTCCTTGCCCTTCTTGATGCCGAAGAATTGTTCGAGGCTATCGCGGTCGTTGCAGCCGGTGGCGTGCTGGGCGATGAAAACCGGGTGGCCTTTGGTCGGTGTTTGCCGTCCGTCGTTTTTGGGGTTTTCGGGCGCAAGGCGCTTGTTCACGAAGTCGGTGGCGTGCAGGCGCAGGATATCCATGCCGCGCGAGGTGACGTATTCCTGCTCCGGTTCGCCGAGCGCGAATTTTTCAAGCCGCCCGTCTTTCGACAGCTTCTTTTTGAGTGCATCCCATTCCTTGCCTGATAATTTTGCCACAACTAATTCCTCGTTCTAGGGTTCCGACGTAACTTCACCAGTCTAAGCTACGGAGGATGCATGCGCAAGCCCTAGCTAGCAGGAATTACTAGATTTTTGTTTATCCATATCGAGCTTGGATGCCGCGCTATTCCCATTCAAGCTTTTCGATGGGCAACCAGCCGAGGATGCGTTGGATGTGGGTGTCCCAATAGCCCCAGTCGTGGTCGCCGTCGGATTCCTCGTAGGTGAGGCGGAGACCGGCCGCGTTGGCTGCGTCGCGGAAGGCGACGGAGTCTTGATAAAGGTAGTCGTCGGTGCCGCAGCAAACATAGAAGTCGGTGGCGGGCGTCTTCCGGGTTGTCCTGAGCTGGGCGATGAGGTTGTTTGCGGAACCGGGAACGTTTTGCAGGTCGCCGAAGATGGCTTCGAAGGTGCGGGTGCGGGATTCGTCGAATTCGTCGTCGATATGCGCGGCAATGTCGAGCGCGCCGGAGAGGGATGCGGCGGCGGCAAAGCGGCCGGGGCATTCGAGGGCGAGCTTGATGGCGCCGTAGCCGCCCATGGATAGCCCGGCCACGAAGGTTTTTGCGGGGTCGCGGGAAACGTTGAACCAGCGCTCCACGAGCATGGGGAGCTCTTCGGAGACAAACTTCCAATAGTTGGAGCCGTGGGTCATGTCGCAGTAGAAGCTTTTGTGGACATCGGGCATGACGACGGCGAGGGGATAGTCGGCGGCGTAGCGCTCGATGGAGGTGCGGCGGCTCCAGATGGTGTGGTCGTCGGAGAGGCCATGCAGGAGGTAGAGCACGGCGGGCGGCTCGTTCCAGGCGTCGGGATGCTCCGGAAGGATGATGTTCATTCCGAGGGAAAGATCGAGCGTTTGGGAGTCGAAGCGGGTTTCGAGCAGGGCCATGGCTAGTTGTCCTCGGTTTCGGGTTGGCGGAGGGCGACGAGGGTGTCGCCGAGTTTGAGGCGGGTGTCGGGGCCGGGATCGAAAGCCGTGCGGTCGTCGGGGTGTTTTATGGCAATGACCATGCCGCCGAGGGTTTGGCGCACTCGCGCTTCGGCGAGGGTTTTCCCGAGCATGTCGCTCTCTTCGCCGATCGGATACTCGAAGACCTGCAGGGCAATGTTCTTTTCTTTGGTGACGAGCTCGACGAGGTCGACCACCGAGGGGCGGGTGATGAGCTGCGCGATTTGGCTGGCCCCGCTGGAGATGGGGGAGACGACCCGCTTGGCGCCGGCCTTGTGGAACTTGCGGGCGCTTTCGGGGTCGTGGACACGGACGATGATGCGCAGGTCGGTGCAGAGGCCGTTGGCGGTGAGCGTGAGGTAGAGGTTTTCCGGATCGCTGTCGAGTGCGGCCACGAGCGAGTCGGCCCGGCATATGTTGGCGGCCTCGAGGGTGTCCTCCTCGGTGGCGTCGCCGGCGATATGCGGAATGCCCTGTTCGTCGAGGCGCTTGACGATGTCGGCGTCTTCCTCGATGACGACAAAGGGTTTTTTTGCGGCCTGCAGTTCGGCGACGACGCGGCTGCCGGTGCGGCCATAGCCGCAGATGATGGAATGCTGTTTGAGTTGGCCGATTTTCTTCATCATGGTTCTTCTCCCTAGGACATTGGTCAGGCTGCGCTGAAACAGGAATTCGACGAGGCGGGTCAGGCAGTAGGCCATCAGGCCCACACCGAAAAAGATGAGCAGGGCGGTGAAGACCCGGCCCAGTCCGGAAAGGGGATGGAGCTCCCCGAAGCCAACGGTGGAGATGGTGATGACCGTCATGTAGAAGCTATCGGACCAGTTCCATCCCTCGATTAGTCGATAGCCGACGATGCCGACGAGCATTACCATTGCAATGCCGGCAATACCCTTGCGCAATCCCGCCGCGAGCAGATCGTTGATTCCCTTGAACTTCATGGAACCGATTAAACCCGATTCATTCGGCTCTTTCCAAACATAATCCTTTTTTAGTAGCTTCGCTTATTGAGGTTTAAATGCATTCAACAACCAGACAGCTATTCATTTCCCACGTCGTTCTACTGGCGGGAGCCGGTGTGCCGGTCCTTGCCGCGCCCTCTTCCGAAATGGTCTCGCTCTCCTACATCGCCCGGCTCTATTCCATGGGCACGTCGACCTCCGGCAAGAAAATCGTGCTGAAGAACAAGTGGAACAGTATCGAGGTCGAGACCAATAGCCGCCGGGCATGGATCAACGGGGTGATGGTCTGGCTGCACCACCCCTGCCGCAAGTCCGGCGGCGGATGGGCGATCCGCGAGGTCGACTTCAAGAAGGGGATCGACCCGATTCTGCGTTCCTATGCCTACGTCCCCTCCCGGAAGCCGCACACGGTGGTGCTCGACCCCGGCCACGGCGGGAAGGACAGCGGGGCGGTCGGCAAACGCAAGGTCTACGAAAAAAAAGCCGTCCTATCCATCGCCAACCGCGTCAAGAAACACCTCGAAGCCAAAAAGATCAAGGTTCGGATGACCCGCACCACCGACACGTATCTGACCTTGCGGCAGCGTAGCGACTCTGCCGCCAAGGCTGGCGCCGACCTCTTCGTCAGCATCCACGCCGACGGTGCGGCAGATCCCAGCGCCCACGGCGTCGAAACCTTTGCCTTGACCGCTGCCGGATGCGACTCCAGCAACCACTATGGCCAGGGCGGCGACAAGTCGGCCGGAAAGGGCAACCAATACGACGCTGCCAACGCCATACTCGGCTTCTCCATCCAAAGCAATCTGGTGAAAACCTCCAAGCGCTCCGATCGCGGCCTCCGCCGCGCCCGCTTCTCCGTGCTCAAGAATGCCCCGTGCCCCGCCGCCCTCGTCGAATGCGGCTTCCTCACCAATCCAGAAGAAGAGGCGCTCATGATCGATGCCAACTACCGCGAGGCCGTTGCGCGCGGTATTTCCAACGGCATCATCGGCTACATCACCCTCGTCAACCGCGCCCGGAAATAGGTGCGGACAACCTGCGGAACGCAAGAAAAAGCCCCATGGAAGGGGCTTTTTCACTAGGCACGGGTTGATGCCGTGGCGACCGACGCAAGAGGATCGGCTACCAGTTTTCGCCGAGCACTTCGAAGTGCGCCTGCGGGTGGGCGCAGGCCGGGCACATGCCGGGGGCCTCTTCGGCTTCGTGGATGAAGCCGCAGTTGCGGCAGCGCCACATGACCTTCCCGTCCTTTTTGAAAACCTTGCCTTCGTTCAGGTTTTTGAGCAGGTCGCGATAGCGCTTCTCGTGTTGCTTTTCGGCAATGGCGATTTTTTCAATGACGGTGGCGATGGCGGGGAATCCCTCTTCGCGGGCCGTGGCGGCGAAGGCGGGATATAGCTCCGTCCACTCCTCGTTTTCGCCGTTGGCGGCATCTTCGAGGTTTTCGGCGGTGGTGCCGACCACGCCGGCGGGGAAGGATGCGGTGATTTCCACTACGCCGCCTTCGAGAAACTTAAAGAAGCGCTTGGCATGCTCCTTTTCCTGATCGGCGGTTTCCGCGAAGATATCGGCGATCTGCACGAGCCCTTCCTTCTTGGCTGCGCCAGCGAAGTAGGTGTAGCGGTTACGTGCCTGCGATTCGCCTGCGAAGGCTTTCATCAGGTTCTTTTCGGTTTCGGTTCCTTTAATGTCCGGCATGGTGTTGCTCCTTGGTTAGTTGCTTTTACAGTTGTGGCAAACGCCGCGAATCTGCAGATGCAATGATTCCGCGCTGCCGAGATTTTCAATACCCTCCGGGAGGGCGGGTTCTTCGCTCAGATAGACATCCGCAATGCTGCCGCAACGGGTGCACGCAAAGTGGTGGTGCGTATCGCGGTTGGCATCGTAGCGCGCCCGGCCCCCGAGGGGGGCGACGCGGCTGACGAGTCCCAGCTCCTCCAGCGAGGCGAGGGTGCGGTAGACCGTATCGTGCGAGACCGTCGGCATGCGTTTGCGTACCGCCCTGAAAATGGTTTCGGCATCGGGGTGCTCTTGGGTCTGCGCCACCTCGCGGAAGATTTCCATGCGCTGGTGCGTTAGCCGCAAACCCCTGTTTTGGCAGGCCCGTTTCAGGTGTTCGAGCCGTTGTTCGACAACCTTTTCATTCTCACGCATGTTCGATCTCCGTGTGGTTGGAGATTTCCGAGTTGGTGGTGACCAGATCGTTGTGGCCGAGGGCATGCACATCGTCGTGCCCGGTGATGCGCGCAAAGGTTTTGAGCTCTTCGGTGCAGACGTTCAGATAGTTGGCGAGCCGTTGAGCCGAATGGTCGACATTGAGTCGCCCGCGCAGCTCCATCTCCTGCGAGGTGATGCCGACCGGACAGCGACCGGTGCCGCACATGCGGTATTGCTGGCAGCCGATCGCCATCATGGCGGCACTGGCAATTGCCACGGCATCTGCTCCCATGGCCAATGCCTTGATGAAGTCGGAAGAAACGCGCAGGCCGCCCGTAATGATTAGTGCAATGCCTTCGGCTGCGTGGGCATCTAGAAATTTCCGGGCACGATGCAGGGCATAGATGGAGGGAACCGAGGTGGCGGTTTTAATGAATTTGGGAGCCGACCCGGTTCCTCCGGCCCGTCCATCGAGGGTGATGAAGTCCGGCTTGGCCGCCAGTGCAACTTCGAGGTCGGCCTCGATATGTCCCGCTGCCAGCTTGATGCCGATGGGGCGACCGTCGGAAATTTCGCGCAACCAGACGACCTTCTTTTTCAAATCTTCCGGGGATTGGATGTCGGGGAACGTCGAGGGACTCACAAGGTCTTCGCCCGCAGGACGGTCACGTACCGCCGCGATTTCGTCCGTCACCTTGTTGCCGGGCAGGTGGCCGCCCATGCCGGGCTTGGCGGACTGGCCAATCTTGATTTCGATGGCATCGGCATTTTTCAGGGTTTCCTCGTTCACGCTGTATTGGTTGGGCACATATTCGAAAATATATTTGTGCGCCAGCGTTTGGCTTTCGGGCAGGATGCCGCCTTCGCCGGAACACATGGCCGCGCCGACCATGCCGCTGCCCTTGGCCAGTGCCGTCTTGGCCTCTTTCGAGAGCGCCCCGTACGACATGTGCGAAACCATCAGCGGCGTTTCCAGCTCCATCGGCTTGGCCGCATTTTTTCCGATTACGGTTTTCGTGGAAACCGCTGCGTCGTGTGCGAGGGGAAGGGGGGCGAGCTGCGCGCCCTTCACCAGAATGTCGTTCCACGAAACCACCGGAAGCTTGGTGCGCATCGGTTCATGGATCGATTGGCCGGTTTCAGCCATCTCGTGGATATCCTTCATCCACGACTCCGTGTCGTCGCTGGCGCGCTCCCACGTTTTTAGGTATTTGCCTTTCGGCTCTTTATTGGCTTCGTGGGGAATCAGGTTGGTGGAGTGGCCGATCGGTTCCTCCTCGTCGGGCTTTTGATCGTAGAGCGATTTGGTTGCGCCGCAGACAGGGCAAACCCAGCTTTCAGACAGGCCGTCCCAGCCGACACCTTCGGCGCTTTCGTCGTATTCGAATCCGCAAACCGTACAAATGTAGATCGCCATGGCAGTTTCCTTTAAATAAGAATGGTTCCTATATAGGATTTCACCCGTCCTCCGCTAGTCATAAAACATGGGTGGACTAATAGGTATTTAGACTCAGTTTCAATACAAGGTATCGTGGTAATAGTTTTCCTTTTCCTCGGGCTTGTTGTAATGCTTCCCCACAAGTAACAGGGGATTCCAATATGAATAACATGCGCGTGATGGTGGGGGTTTTTGTTTTGAGTGTTGCTTTCGCTTCAACGGTCGCAGGACGGTCGGGGCGGTTTGTTTTCGATGGAATGCGATACACGCAAGAAATCCCAAGCCGCGACAACGCGGCGTATCGTACTTGGAATCCCGGAGTTGGCGCGTGTCCTCTTCAACCAACCAATGCGATTGCACTGGCCATTAATGCGGTGACGAACTCGATTCCAAACACATGCGTTAATCCGCAGTTTACGCAAGTATCTCTCAAGGCGACTGCGCAGAATACGATCTGGTACTATAGTGTTAATCTCCGGCTGAATTCCACGACAAACGGCACCTCCGAAGTCCGATCGTTGGCGGATGTGGTGGTTCGGCTGGATGGAATTGTGCCGCCGATCACAAAAACGGGACTGGCGAAGCGCCGTTTTGGGGGAGGCTTTGAGCGGACGCCCGCGCCACCGGTACTGACGAAAGAAGAGCAGAAACGGCGGCGCGAGGAGATTCGTAAAAATCTAGAGCAGTATCAAATGGAGGTGATTCGCTCCGGCCTGCCCCCGCTTCCGTTTCCCTTGACGCAAGAGATGGATGATCAGCTGGTGAAGGAGGGAATTCTTCCTCCCGCGACCAATGCGCCCGCCCGCACTCCTGCAGCTCGCTAAGCTGCGGGGATTTTTTCGGGGCGCCGACGGAGCGTCGCCCTCCACGTACCGCTTCCAAGCTACACATAAAAAAAGGGCAGGCTGGAAAGCCTGCCCTACATGGTTCCAATGAATTGGAAGCTTAATGCTCTGCAACGACCTTGCCACCTTTGGCTTGGCCGATGTCGGCGAGGAGCTCGCCGAACCAGTCGGCGTCGATGTCGAACGGCTTGCCGCCGGCGATGCGCGGGAATTCGATGGCGCGTAGCTCGAAGTTTTGGTCGTCGTCGTGGCCGACGACTCCTCCGATTCCGGCTTGGGCGGATTCGATGGCTTTGTCGCAGCACTCTTTGATGAGGGCGAGGTCGGCCTTGTTGGAGGCGGCGGCGCGGGCGAAGTAGCCGGATTTCTGGATGAGGACTTTTTCGGCACCGAGTAGCTTGGCGAATTGCTTGCCGAACCAGGCGCCGGGGTTGACGGCGTCGAGCTTGACGTGCCCAAAGGCGTCGCGCGGAACCTCTTCGCCGGCGTCCTCCATTTCCTTGACGATGGCGTCGAGGCCTGCGCCTTCGGAGATGAAGATATTCACGTTGTCGACTTCGTCCATGGTTTTCCCAAGGCGCGCGGCTTCGGCGGCAATGTCGATTTCCATTTCGGGAATGAAGATGGCGTGGACGTCCTTGCGCTCGGAGGTGAGGCCGATGTGCGGGAGGAAGTCGAGCTCTTCGAGGTTTTCGTGGTAGATCTTGGCGGTGTAGGCGGTGAGCCAGCCGCAGCTGCGGCCCATGACTTCGTGGATGATGAGCATGCGCGGGTTGGCGTTGTGCTCGGCGACGACGTTCTCGAAATATTTCGCGCCTTCCTCGGCGGCGGTCCAGGCGCCGAGGCTCTGCTGGATCGGGAAGACATCGTTGTCGATGGTCTTGGGCAGGCCGACGACGATGAGCTTGTAGCCGTTTTCGGCAAGGTAGGCGGCGAGGTCGGCGGCGGTGGTGTTGGTGTCGTCGCCGCCGATGGTGTGGAGGACTTCGACGCCGTCTTTGATGAGCTGGTTGGCGGCGACTTCGAGCGGGTTTTCACCTTCTTGGACGAGACCGCGTTTTTCGCAGTCCTTGACGTTGGTAAGCTTGACGCGGCTGTTGCCGATGGGGCTGCCGCCGTGCTTGTAGAGGATGGCGGCGTTTTTGCGGATACCGGCGTTGATTTCGATGCTGTCGCCGAGCAGGAGGCCTTTGTAGCCGCCGATGTAGGCGATGATTTCGGTTTCGGGGGAAACCTCGGTGTAGCGTTCGATCAGGCGACCGATCGCGGCGGAGAGGCAGGGCGCGAGTCCGCCGGCGGTGAGCAGTGCAACTTTCTTGATAGCCATAATGTTGATTCCTTTCAGTTCGGATGCGGTTGAAAACGAAGCGCCACATATTGGGAATCGACGCAAAAAACGCAAGAGAGAAGTAGAGGAATTGCCGCTTTGGGTCGTCAGTATTTGATTCGGGACATTTCGTTTTTGCGGTTGGGATTCTCAATTCTAATACAATCAGGGGAGAAGAATGCGGTTCGATGAAATGGATTTACTACACAACAGGCGAGGTTATTGATAATTATTAATATAGACCAACTCTTGGTATATAAAATGCTATATACACGAAAAAACCTCAAAAGTTAAAGTATGGGTTTATCGAATGCCGCATCCTACTGTAAGAAGGGGTTTTCGGGTTGTTTGTTCGGGTGATTTCGGTGCTTTCTTCGGGGGAGTCTCTCTAGCGTTTGTTTCTATCGGTGGGGTTGCGTGGCAAACGTTCGTTCACGTTAACACGAATCCTGCATCAAAAAGGGGTTATTTGTATGGATATTTTTTTGCTTAAGAGAAGGCTTCGGGGCTCTCTTGTTATGCTTGCTGTCATGTGTGTCGCCTTCTTTGTGGGCGCGGTATATTTTTCTGCGTCCGCGGAACACGGTCTGGGCGGAGCTGAACTCGGTGCGCTTTGCAAGATCCTTGGGTTCGTGTGCCTGATATTCTGGATCGGCTGTCTGTTTGTGTCTCTGTGTGGAGAGAGGATCGTCGAGAAGCGGCGCGAAATGCTGGTTTGCGGACGCGCGGAAACCGGTCGGGATGCGCTACCCGAATATGGCAATCCGCCTGCTACGCCGCAACATTTCTTTAGCGGAAAAGGGTCGATTGTTTTTCTGGTGATTATTGTGGTTGGCTTAACAGGGGGGATGCTGTTTCTTAAAATACAGCGACCGTCGCCGTTTGATATTCTCGTGCATGGCACGGTGGTGCAATTGACGGCGCTGGTGGATGCCAGCCCGGAAACGATTAATGAAAATAACAAGTCGGGGCTGAGCCTTCTGATGGTTGCGATCGAAACCGGGCGTTCGGATATGATCGACTATCTTTTGTCGCACGGAGCAAATTTGCATGCGCAAGATCGAACGGGCCGTACCGCATTGGTATA
>CBDVCB010000061.1:0-16315 GCA_965372395.1 uncultured bacterium | reverse complement strand
ATATCAACCATGGGATGGGAATCCTCCATTGAAGAGAAAAATGTCGATGGAATACCACATCACATGGGTCAAGGAGCATGGCTGTCGCTTTGTTTATGTGCGAGCTACGTTCAATCGTAATGGACCAAAGGCTCTTTATCATCCCCATCGGCCAGATTTGGCAATATATGAAGATGGATACGGCAATGCATCCCACAATTGGGGCGAAGGTATTATTGCATACAGGTTTGATAAAGGAGATGTGCATGTGACTGTGAAAATAGAAAAGAAACCAGGGAGTGGTGAAAATGATTCGAATACCTGTTTTGACAAGACGTATTGTGTTGATTAGTGGTTTGGGGTTATTGCTCGGTTGTTCGACTCGTTTGCCTCCAGAGGTTAGGGCTGAGATCGGTTTGTTGAAACGAATCGGTTATGAGTCGCGACCTGAACTATCACCTGAGATTGGCATTCTTCTTGAGGACTACGTAAAGAATATTTCAAAGTATGAGTGGGTCGGTAGTGGCAGGAATTATTTCTTTGAACACCCCGATAGAGGTTGGGCTGTTTTTATCTACAACCCAAAGTCATCGAATACGGTTGAGTTTGTGAAACTAAAAATCAACAACGGAAGCATTTATGAGATGTATGGGGTGATAAGTGAGGGAGAGAAGAATCCCAGCAAGTAATATATGAACCCACGCGCCAAACAGTAATTGGGATAACGTGAAGCCGGGGTCAGGTCTGCACTTTGAACATTAGGAAAAGGGTCATCGGGAATTGCAGCATTTCCGACAAGGCAAGCGGAGTTTGTGAACCAATATAACGGGAAGAAAATATGGCAACAAAAGAAACAGGCAAGGCAAAGAAAACAATCGGTATCAACATGAAAAAAGAGATGGCCGACGACCTCGAAAAACGCGCCAAATCAATGCTCATATCGACCAGCAACTACTGCAAAATCATCCTGAGCCAATGGCTCGCCTCGGGCAAAAAACTCAAACTCGAAGAGCATTAAGCCGTAGCAAGGAGAACCGCATGATCAGGATACAAAACGACAGCTTTTCAGCTTCCATTGCGCCGAATGGCGCCGAGTTGCGATTCTTGAAGAACCGACAAACCGGCGAGGAATTCATTTGGCAGGCCGCTGGCGGCATCTTTGATGCCGGCTATACGATCCAGCTTCCGTGCTGATTATCGACGGGTAATGGTCTGGACGAACGAAAGGTCGTAGGCGCGCGGGGGGCTGAAGACGATGTGGGCAATCATGGCCCGCTTGAGGCTTTCCCTTCCTTTGATCCGGAAGCCGGATCGCTGCCCGTTTCCGCTGCGGTTCATAGAGGGCATGCGCATTCCTTGCGATCCGGATAGCATGGGCTTGGTGGTGGCCTGCCGTTGAACCGTGGCCGGAGCTTCCCTTTCCTGAACACGAGCCACGGGTTCCGGCGGAGAGAAGGGAATGATCTCGGCCACGGGTTCTTCTTCAAGCTCTTCGGTCCGGGCTTGCTCGAACGTCTCCATTTCCTGGACATAGTCGGGGCGCTCATGGCCTTCCGGCCAGTCGGGGCTTTCCGGTGGCTTGGGTGCCATCTGTTTGGCGAGGTCTTCGAAAAACGTTTCTAGCGATGATGTCGCGCGTTTAGGCTGCGGCGGTTGCGGTTCGGCCTCTCCGGAGGACGGCTTCGGTTTGCTCCGCTCGGCCAAAAACTTAACCACGTTGACAACAACGATGATCAAAACAACCACTACGCCAAGAAGTTCGTCCATCTCATGCCCCCTCGGGGTTCGTCCACGGATTGCACCAATGTGCAATCCGTGGAGGGTGATTTCTATTTATTTTTTTCAGGATTTTCGTCGTCGCCACCGGAGAGCGATTCGCGCATGGCGGTGTCGGCCACGATGTTCTGCATCTTGTAGAAGTCCATCACGCCGATGTTGCCGGAGCGTAGCGATTCGGCCAAGGCCAGCGGCACCTCGGCCTGGGCTGCGATCACCTTGGCCTGCATCTCCTGCACGCGGGCGCGCATTTCCTGCTCGGCGGCGATGGCCATGGCGCGGCGACCTTCGGCCTCGGCCTGGCGCATGATCTTGTCGGCCTCGGCGCGGTCGGCCTCGAGCTTGGCGCCGACGTTGGCGATCTGCCCGACACCGGCGACGGAGACGTCGGCGATATCGATCGAAACAATCTCGAAGGCGGTCTGCGCATCGAGTCCGCTCTCGAGTACGCGGCGGCTGATGGAGTCGGGGTTTTCGAGCGCATCCTTGTAGGATGGCATGGAGCCGATGGCACTGACAATGCCTTGGCCAACGCGGGCGATGATGGTGTCTTCGGTGGCACCGCCGACGAGGCTTTCGAGGTTGGTGCGCACGGTTACGCGCGCCTTGACGAGCAGGCGGATACCATCCTTGGCGACGGCGTCAAGCATGCCGCTCGTGGATTTGGCCGGGTCGGGGCAGTCGATCACTTTCGGGTTTACGCTGGTCTGCACGGCATCGATAATGTTGCGACCGGCGAGGTCGATGGCGGCGGCCTGCTGGAATTTCAGCACAATGTTGGCTTTGTCGGCGGCGATCATGGCGCGCACGACGTTCTGCATGCTTCCGCCCGCGAGGTAGTGGGCTTCGAGCATGCCGGTGGAGACGTCTACCCCGGCCTTGATGGCGGAGATGTAGGTGAGCACGACTTGGTGTGGCGGGACGCGGCGCAGCTTCATGCCGATGAGGTCGCTCCAGATGCGGACCGGTGCCTGCGAGGCGTAGGCGCGGACCCATAGCAGGGCGACTGACATGACGATGGCGAGTAGCGCCAAGATGACGAGCGCGGCGACGATGGTGAATACTAGGATGATTTGGCTGCTCATTATTTTTCCTCCTGATTGGGGTTGGTGTTTTGATTCTTTAGTTCTTCAAGCTGTTTGAGTTCTTCGGGAATCTGGATGAGCATCCGCCGCTTTTGGACCAGGCCGAGCAGCAACGAACCCATGCCCATGCTCACGATGGCGATCCAGACGGACAGGCTGATGGCGGGAATGGCGGTGGCCGTGTAGATGATGGCGAGGCCGGTGGCCATGGAGAGCAGTACGTGGCTGATCGTGGTGTTGTTTTTCCGGAGGATGAGCGTGCCGATCACCAGTCCCATGACAATGCGGCTGACATAGGCCATGACGGCCCAGCCGCCGAGGATCAACGCGCCAAGCGGAATGCCGATGATGGAGGAGGCGCACATGATTGCAAGGGTTGGAAGAGCCAGCGCGCAGAGCGCGCCGACCCAGAGGCATTTCCACGGCGAGGTGCGCACGAGCTGCGCGGACATCGCGGTGGTCATGGGGAAAAGGGAGATGAAAGTGACACCGACGAGTAGCGCGGCAAAAAACCATAGGAAGTGTGCCTTTGTATCGAACTGGAGAAACGTGCGGGTGAGTTTTCCAACCACAACGCCCTCTGCCGGAACCAGCTCCTTGTTGGCGGTGTAGGTGAGGTCCCCGCCAATGCGCGTGTCGCGCTGGAGGATGATTTCCGGGGCAACGATGTCGACGTTGCCCTTGATGATTCCGGAGATGGTGGCGACGCGGCTGGCGGTGATGGAGACATCGCCTTGGGTGGTGCCTTCGAGGATGATGTTGTTTCCCAGCAGTTTCATGCTGCCACCGATGGTGGCATCCGGGGTGATTTTGACGGTGTCGCCCAGCACCATGGCATTGCCGCCCACGTTGCCGCCGATCTGGATGGTCCTTCCCATCAGGCGGACGTTGTGCTTGGCATTCCCCGTGAGCTCGATGACGTTGCCCATGCCCCATACGTTGCGCTCGAATTCACCGCCGAGGGCCATGCGGTTTCCGGAGAGCAGGAACAGGTCGTCTTTCACGAGCCCGTTCACCTCGGCGTCGACGGTGTAGACCCATTGCTCGTCGGCCAGGGCTTCGCCTTCCGCAACGGTGTAGGTGTTGGTGGAGACAAAATGGATGGCCTGCGCTTGGATGGAGAGCAATCCGGCGGCGATAGCGAGTGGAAGTTTGAATCGCATGGCTAGGCTTTCACGACGGAAACATGGCCGCCGGCGGTGGAGGAAATTTTTACGGACTGGCCGGCTTCGATCCATTCGCCATCGGCCACGACGTCGACGCGCTGGCCCTCGAAGCGGGCGATCCCGGAGGGGCGCAGGGTGGAAACGGCTTCGCCGAGTGTGCCGACGGGGTATTCGTCGATGGCGTTGTGGGCCTTGTAGTCCTTGGTGCTATCGTCGAGCGACAGGGATTTTCCGACGCGGCTTTTCGGGAAATATTTGATCCAGACCACGAAGGTCAGCACCCCCATGAGCAACAGCGCAAAGGCGCTGAGCATGTTCCACGGGGTTTCAAACCTGGCCATGCCGATCCCGGCGGCCACCAGCCAAGCCATTGCGCCGATGCTGCCGAGAATCCCGCCCGGCACAAAGATCTCCATTCCAATGAGCATAAAGCCCGCGAGCAAAAGAGTGATGTACAGTGTGATCGGTTCCATAGCCCGAACCATAGGCGACCATGCGGATGAATGGAAGCCGCTTTTAGCCAACAATGTTTAGCGCAAGGATGCTCACGGCGTTGAAAATGGCATGGATGCCGATGTTGACCCAGAGCGATCCGGTGCGCCAGTAGGCGAGGCAGAGTGCAATGGAAAGCAGGAAGAGCGGCACCAGCGACGGAAGGTGGAAGTGCAGGAGCGCAAAAAACGCAGAGACCAGCAGCGTGCCGCCCGCGAGGCCAGTGCGTTTGATTAGATAGGGGAAAAGCATGCCGCGGAAGAGCACCTCCTCGTAGAGCGGTGCGGCAAGGATGGCCGCCAGCATATAGAGGATTTGCAGCCACGAACGCTCCTTTGCAATAATCTGCGCGGCCTCCTGTAGTTCCAGTTCCATCCCGAAGACGTGCTCCAGCATCAGGTGGTAGGCGTGCGCGGACAGCATCAGGAAGGGAATGAGCGCGAGATAGAATACCGGCGCGAGCACCAGCTTCCTCAATTGCCGGATGCCCATGCCGTAGCCGGCCCCCCACGAGGTGTTGCGCCGGCGGTTAACGAGGGCGGCGATCGCCATGACGATGGAGTAGATGAAGAGGGTGGCGACCAGCTGGACCACGGGCATTTGCTCTTCATAAAAAAACGGTCGGACAGCCGAAGAGAGGAGATGGAGCAGGAAGAACACGCCAAGCACGAGGCCAATCTGGGGCGTGGTCCAGGAACGCGCGGCGATTTGGGCGGTCAGGATCCGCCGGTCGGGCGGGTTGCGGCGGTGGTGTCGCGCGAGAAGGAACGCGGCAACCAGTCCGCCGGCCAGCAACGTTCCGGTGATGCTGTTGAAGAGCAGTTGGCGGTCTGGATCGGCGTTGGCGAGGAGTTCATCCATGCGCCCATGGTAGCCGTAGGCAAGCTGAAATCAATTGCAAAATCCGCTCGCTTCCGAAATGCCTCAATCCAGTGCGATAAATTATTGCATGGAACCTCCCTTTGGGCTATATCTACACGGTCATGTCGGTTTTTATCGGCGACTGGAATGTAATTGGCCGGTGCGCTTGCGACTGCCAAGTCTGCGGCCACTAACAAGTTGCTTTAGGGGTGCATGGAAAATATTGGAAATAAAAGACGTCCGTTCAGATGGTTGTGCGCTTGGGTATGCTCGCTCGCCGTGCTGTGCGGTTCACTCTGTTTTGCCGCCGATGACGAGCCTACGCCGGGAGAGTTGCTGAAGAAGACCGGCCAGCTCATGAAGGCCAAGAAGTACGAGGAGGCCATCGAGACGATGTACGTCTACCTCGAGGTAACGGACATCTCTACGGCCCAAGGGGTGATCCGGATTGCGCAGGATCTTCGTTTCAAGCTGATCGTCACGCTGATCGAGCATACTGCCGATGACCGGTTGGCTGAAGCGGCCGAGGTCTTGCAGACCTATATCGACAGGCCGCTGGCCGAGCATCCCCGCCTAGCCAGAAGCATGCTGGCCACCTGCCTCTTCGAGATCGGCGATAAACTTAGCAAGCGTGCCGAACCAAGCAAGATCAAGAATATCAAGGAATTCAGCGAGAGCGCACTCGCCGCCAAGAACGCATTGCGCTACAACGAGGATCCGTCCACCCGGGCGGGTGCTGCGGTCTGGACGCCCGACGAGGCGGAACTGTTCGCGAAGTTTGCGGAGAAGAACTACGAGCTTGAATACACGGCCGAGGCCGTGACCGCGTTGCACATGACGATCGCCGAGTCCTACTACAAGCTCGAGAGATGGGAGGAGTGCATCGAACCCTACCAGTATGTGGCCGAGCATACGCTAAACTCGCAACACAAGGGCTATTCGATCATGCAGATGATCAACGCCATGGTCGCCATGCCTGATTTCGCCCGGATCGCGGAATGGATCCCCGTGCTCTACCGCACCCCCGCCCGCTACGACATCCGCGTGAACCTGGCACTCATGGACGTTGCCGCCGCCCTCTACAACGAAGGCCAGTTCGACGACGCCCTGCCGCTCTACCGCATGATTCTCCCGCGCGAGGAGCTCATCACCTACCAAGAGGCGCGGCTGCGCGAACTGCGCATCGAAAAAGAGCTGCCGCCGGAGGAGGACATGAAAGTGCCCGATGCCGAAAAGGATCTCTTCGACATCGTCGACGAGCCCGAAGAAGAGGTTGCGGACGCCGTGAAGCCCAAGGAGATCCGCGACCTTGAAAAGCTGATCCAAACCGTGAAAAACCTGCCGCCCTACGAAACCGACATCAAATACCGCATGGCGCAGATCTACGACGAGGTCGGGCGCTTTTGGGAGGCGGTCAAGTTTCTCGATCTGGTCTACACGCTAGACCCCCAGAGCAAGATGGGCGAGTTCTCCATCCACCAGATGGTCAAGATCCTGCTCCAAAAGCTGGATGTCCTGTCCGAGGCCGAAGAGATCGGGTTTGCGTATATGGAAAAACAGAAGACGGGCCTGAAGACGCGGCAGGTCGCCTATTTGTTCACCAACTACTACCAGAAAAAGGATGAGATGGAGGCCATCAAGAAGTTGCGGCCCTATCTCGATGGCTTTGTTCGCGTCGGCAATGACAACAGCGTGACCAACGGTACCGAAGTCTACGGTACCGAAGTCTACGGTACCGAAGTCTACGATACCATCGTGAAATACGATGCCGAACTCTACTACATGCAGGCCGTGGTCGATCTCGTCCTGTTCAAGTTCGCCGAGTCCGAAAAGGGCTTCAAGCTCGTGGCCGACGAATTTCCGGGCTCGCACCAGGAAGGCAACGCGCTCTACTGGTACGGCATGACGCAGCTCTTCCAGCTAAAATTCACCGAGGCCCATGCGGTCTTTGAGGATTACGCACAAAGGTTTCCCGAAGGAGAATGGGTCGACGAGGCATCCTACCAAGGCGGGGTCTGCCTGTTTGGTATTGCGGGGAACACCCCGGAGCCGGACTACACGGCGGCGTCCAACCGCTTCAGCCATGTGATCGCGACCTATCCCAGTCCGAATCGCGGCGAACCCGGATTCTCCACCGTCTTTCCCGACGCCTGCAGTATGCGCGGCGACATCTACGGCTCCCTCGGCACCTCCAAGGGGCTGGAGGCGGCCGAAGCGGACTACGGAATGGCTATCGCGCATGCCAAAAAGCCCGCCCAGGCCACTTATGCCGTCTTCCAGCTGGCCAAAATTTTAAAGGCGACGGATCAATACGACAAGAGCATTGAGATTGTCGAAGCCTATCTCGACCAATGGAAAGCCGAAGCGAAGATTGCCAAGGCGTTGTTCTGGATCGGCAAGAGCAAGCTCCAGAAGCGGGCGCTTATGAAGGATGAGCAGCTGGCCAATGCGTTGGTTGACGAGGTGGTCGACGACTATCTCGCCGCCATCATGGAGTATGGTACCGATGTGAAGGAGGAAGGGGTCGACCTCATGATCGAGGAGCTCGTCAGCGTATCGAGCCTCTGGCTCGACTTTGACAAACAGGAGGCCCTCCTCGCCGAACTGAAGACCTCGATCGAAGCGACCGACGATCTCGTTCTGAAGCTCCGCCTGCGCGTAACCATGGCTATGATCACCAAGACCGAAACCGAACTTGGCCGCAAGTTGCTTGCCGAACTTCCGGATTTCGAGAGCGTATCGCCCCCCGTGCTCGCGGCCATCTGCAAGATTTCCATCGAAAACAAGGATTTTTCGCGCGCCGAAGAACTGCTGGGCATCTTCGAGACCAAGTTCGAGGATTCCGACTATATGCGCATGGCCTACAAGCTGCGCAGCTTGGGGCAGTTTGCCGACGAGGACTACGAGGACGCACTTGAAACCATCGAGGATGCGCAGGGCCGCTACAGCGGTGAACCCGACATGGCATGGGCCCAGTTGATGAAGGCGCAACTCCTGCTTGAGCGGGGAGACTTTGCCTCGGCGATCAGCAACAACCTTATCGTTATCGGGGTGCCCGCTTGGCGAGGCGAGCCGGTGGTTCAGGCCACCTACCAGCTTGGGCAGGTCGAGGAACAGGCCGGCGTCAAAGGCCCGATCGAAGAGCGGGACAAACGCGTGGCCCGGGGCTTTGCGTACTACCAGCGCGTCTACTACCAGTACAAGGGCTATGCCAAGGGGTATTGGGCGGCCGAGGCCTATCTGGCCAGCGCGCGCTGCCTGGATATCCTGGGACAGGAAACCGACCGGCGCAACACGTTCATCGCCCTGCTCTACGATCCCTTTGTGAACACCCTTCCGCAGGCCGATGTGGCACGCAAGGAACTCGGCCCGGACAAGGTCGCCGAAATCGAGGCCAAGCTGGAGGCGGGAGCAGTAACGAATATCATCATCGCGGTTGAGATGGACGTGCCCGAAGCCGGGACGAACGAAACCGAAACGGTCGAGAGCGAGGCACCCGAAGCCGAGCCGGTCGCGACAGGGGGAGACGAATCATGAAACGATTGTTGTTCAGCTTGGTTGTTCTTTTCGCGGCTGCGGCCTCGGGGCAGGTTGCGCAATCCGGCACGCCGGCGCGGCTCGAGGTGGTCAACGGCAAGGTGGTGAAGGCCTTTCTCCAAAGCATGGAAGACGGCATCCTGACCTTCCAGCAAAGTAAATCCACCAGGAACGTCCCCGCTCCTGCGGACAAGATCAGGAGCCTGACGTTTTATCCAAAATATGATTCCGTTGCCGTCGAGCATAGCTTCAACGAAGGCGACTATTCCTCCGTGATCACCACCCTTGGCCCGGTGATGGAGCCCTATTGGGACTATATGGCGATCAGCAACAACCTGCAGGCCGCCTTCGGCATGCTGGTGAAGTCGCACCTTCGCGAAGAGGACTACGCCAAGGTGCAGAGCGCCAGCGAAGTCCTGGTGGAAAGCAGCAACCCGGATTTAGTGGTGCAGGGGCAGGTCTATGCCGCGCTCGTGGCGCTCAGCAATACCACCACCAACGGCGTGGTAGCCTCCAATAGTTTGGTGCGCGCCGAAGCGCTCCTCGGCGAAGTGGACTCCGAAGTGGCGGGACTCTATCTGCAGGCTTGCATCGAGCGTGCGAAAGGGGCGCCGCAGGAGGCCAGCAAGATCGTTGCGGAACTGATTGCCAATCACGGAAACGATCTAGACTGGATGCCGCAGAGCGAGCTGCTCAGCGCATATCTCTATCTAGACCAGGGCATAACCAACTCGGCCGCGAACTGCGCCCGGCAGGTGCAAAGCATCTATGGGGGATCGAACATTGCCAGAGATGCGGAAAAGTTTCGGGCAACACTGCCAGTGGAGGATCCCTCGACGGTGGAGCAGCCTGCAAAGACTGCAGAAACCGAAGAAGCCGCCGAACCGGCGGGGGCGGAAGAGAACATGGGACAAGACGGCATGCAGGAAGAATAGTTCGATTGAATATTCAATGGGCCGGAGGCGCAGGAGGTCTTCGGAAGTTAAAACCAACAACTCGAAAACAGATCAAATAAACGGAGGAAGATGGAATGAAAAAAGGACTCTTTATTACGGCGTTGCTGTTGACGGCCGGAAGTGTGTTTGCTCAGGATGGGGGAGATGCCGCTACGAAAGTCAATCTGCTCGAAATGATTAAAACCGGCGGGTGGGCCATGTGGCCTCTCGGTGGATTCTCCTTCTTTATGGTAGTTCTCGTTATCCAGAACTTTATCTCGTTGCGGTCGAAAACCCTGCTGCATAGCGAGCAGATGCCGGAGCTGCTGGAAATGATGCTCAACAAGAAAACCAAAACCGCACTGATCTATTGCCGCAAGCACCCCTCAATGTTCGCCAACACCTTCGGCGCCGGACTTGAGCGCTGCCTTGACGGCGAGGTGGAGATCAACTTCCAGAAGGTGCAGGAGTCGGTCGAAGAAGCCTCCGTCGAGCAAATGTCGAAGCTCATGAAACCGATCGACTTCCTTTCGATCATCGGGGCGAGCGCGCCGATGCTGGGGCTGCTCGGTACGGTATCGGGCATGATCAAGGCCTTCAACACCATGGGCACAAAGGGCATGGACAAGCCGGAACTGCTGGCCGCCAACATTGGCGAGGCCCTCATCACAACGGCAACCGGCCTGGTGATCGCCATTCCCGCCATGTTCTTCTTCTTCATGTTCAAGAAAGGGTTCCAGAAAACCCTGGCTACGCTGGGACGCAATATTGGCTTCCTGTTCGACGCGCTTGAAACCGGCAAGATGCCCATGAGCTTCACGGATCTTGAAACGCTGGAGAAAATGGACGGCGAATAACTGCGTTTCCCGTTGTTGACCTTCGGTTTTGATGCTTGAACCGCAGACGGTCTGGCTGTACAAAAGTCAACGCAGACGGGTTGCAAGGGTCTAAACGTTTAGTCAAAGCAAAAAAGGCGAAGCCAAAGATGAAACTCCAACCAAAAGACAACGAAGACATCGAAATCGATATGTCCCCGATGATCGACATGGTCTTCCTGCTGCTGATCTTCTTTCTGGTGGCCTCGACCGTGATCGATGAAAAAGTGCCGATCAAGGTTCCGACGGCGGTTCACGCCACGTTGCCGGAGACCAAGGTCGGCCGGGTTACGATTTCAGTGAACGTGGATGAGGAGATCTACTTCGGTGTCGGAGGTCCGGTATTGACGCTTGAGCAACTCAAGCAACGGGTAGCCGCCGAGATCAAACGCGATCCGAAACTGCGGATCCAAATCCGCTCGGGTGGCGGAGTGAAGTATGAGATGAACGAAAAAATCATGCAGGCCTTGGGCGAGGCGGGCGCAACAGACCTGATTTATGCCGCATTCGAAGGAGATCCTAGTGAAGCTTAATAAGAACATAGAAGAGGTTAAGCTCGACCTACAGGTCTCACCCCTCATCGATGTAGTGTTCCTGCTACTGATCTATTTCATCGTCACGGCGGAGCTCATCAAGAAAGAGGGCGATATCTCGTTCATGCTGCCTGCCCGCTCCGAACCGCAGGTGATGATCACCCTGCCCGTCGAGGTCGTCATCTTGATTGCGGCCGACGGCACCGTGTCGGTGGATGGCATAACCTTTTCGGCCGAGGATCAGGAGCTCTTGGCTCTGGCCACTCAGATAAAGGGATTGCGGGAGGTCGCGAAGTCGCAGCGATCGGTCTTTTTCGTAAACCTTCTGCCGCACAAGGAGACCTTGCACCATCGGATTATAAACGTGATGGATGCTTGCGCGGCCGCCGGGGTGAAAAACCTAAGCTTCAGCAAATCGATGTAGAGATTTTATCGAAATTATCGCAGAATACCTCGGGGTTTGCCCCGTGGGAGTTTCATTTTAAGATGAAACGGCTATTCAAAAAAACCCAGAAACTGGTCAAGGGAATGCCTAGCGCGGTGGTGCTGAGCATCCTGTTCCACACCGGACTCTTTGTGCTGGCCGGGGTGCTGGTGATCTTCACGGTCCTCCCGGCACCGCCGGTCGAATTCGAGCCGCCCCCGAAGGTCAAGGTTCCGAAGATGCCGCTGAAAAAGCTGCAAGTGAAGATGAAGAAGCCGACCAAGCCCAAGTCGACCGCGAAGATTACCGCCGTGATCCCCAAGCTCGATCTGCATGAGATCCAGTTCCCGGACCTGGCGTCGAGCGGCATCGGGGCGGGCCTGAGCGGCGGCGGAGAGGTGGATCGCTTCAACGATCTGCCCACCTTTGACGATGACGATGGCCTGCTCGGAAGGGAAAAGTCGATCGGCAACGATCTGGAGGGAACCTACTATGATATCAAGCGCACCCGGAGCGGAAACTATAACGGCGAGGGGGTAGAAACCTTCCGGGCGGCCCTCAACAAGTTTCTGCATAGCGATTGGAAGGCCACAACGCTGGCGCGTTTCTACAAATCGCCCCGGAAACGCTACGCCACATGCGTCATGGTTCCAACCATGAGTTCCTCCGCCGCCCCGACGGCGTTCGGCGAAGACCCGGGTTCCGGGCTTTTCTGGATTGTCCACTACAAGGGCGAGATTGTCTACCCGGAGGATATCACGTTCCGCTTCTGGGGAGTGGGCGATGAGCTTCTGGCCGTTCGGGTGGACGGCGAGGTTGTGTTTGCCGATGTTTGGGAAGGGGATAGGTGGAGATATGGAAATTTCTGGCGAGGTAACGATTCGGATCGGAAAAAGTACCTCTTAGGGTATGATTCCGCGATGGAGGTGGGCGACTGGGTCACGCTCAAGGCGGGTGTGCCGCGCGATATCCAGATTGTGTTGGGCGACAACGGAGGGTTGGCGGCCCTGATGCTTCTCGTCGAAGTAAAAGGGGTGGAATATCCGCAGAACAAGCAGGCGGGGCCAATTCTTCCCATATTCAAGACCGCTGAGCTTTCGCACGGTCTGATCGATAAAATTTATATGGATCTATCCCCGAATGAAGCCTGTTTGACCAATGGACCGGTGTTTAGTGATTATTGATGATCGCAGTTGGACGTGCGGAAAGGAACTGGCATGGAAGGTTTGACGAGAACGAGGGCTGGCGTTTTATCGTTTCTTTTATCTGCCGCATGTGTTTCCGGTGCCGCCGAAATGCAGTCATGGACGCTGGCGGATGGCCAGACATTCGAGGCGAGGTACTTGTTTGTTTTGGGTGGGAATGTGCTGATGGAAAGCGGAGAGGGAACGCAAAAAAAAATAGGGATCGAGCGGTTTTCCGCAGATGACCGCGAATTCTTCGAATTGGAAAATCTCCCCGAATTCAAAATCGGCTTCCGGAGAAAATCCACTCTGCTGGGGTATTCGGATCGCTTTGACACGGGCGGCTTGCCTGTGGTGAATCTCAACACGTTTGGTGTCCGGATCGAGAAGCGTAGCGCAGGCGACTACAACCATGAAGTGAATATTGAGGTTTTCGCCGTCGGGGCGCAGCTTCACCACAACGACAAGTATATTTTGCTGGATCGGCAAACGAGTTCGTTTGTTCCTTCGAAGATGAACAAGCATTCCCACGAGTTTTGGAGTCCCAAAACCATCGGGCTGGAAGAATATTCTATACGTTCCAACGAGACCCGCGGGAAAAAGTATGACACTTATCTCATCATCCTAACCGACAAGCGCGGAAAGGTGATCGCTATGAAAAGCCCATCCAAATGGCTGCTTGAAAACCTTGAAAACCTGAAGAAACTTCCCGTCGGTAGCTTTATGGACTCGACCTGCACACGTGTTTATCCGGGTCGTCCAAAAGCTGTAAAATACTAGTTTCCGCTCTCACATGCAAACCTTGCTGGGGGGGGGGGTAATATATGCCAATGCAACACATTGGTGATTTAAGCGTATCCACATGCAAACGATTTGAGGGTTTTAAAATAGACGGCCCATGGTCTCGTCGGATAAACTGCACTCCGCAAATGGAGCAATTTTTTTGTGACATGGTTCTATGTGATATATTAATGCTGTTGCACAGTTAGGAAACCGATCCTCGGCAATACGATGGATCTACAGTGTATAAGATGAAGAAAATATTTAAAAAAACCCAGAAATTGGTCAAGGGAATGCCTAGCGCGGTGGTGCTGAGCATCCTGTTCCACACCGGACTCTTTGTGCTGGCCGGGGTGCTGGTGATCTTCACGGTCCTCCCGGCACCGCCGGTCGAATTCGAGCCGCCCCCGAAGGTCAAGGTTCCGAAGATGCCGCTGAAAAAGCTGCAAGTGAAGATAAAGAAGCCGACCAAGCCCAAGTCGACCGCAAAGATTACTGCCATGGTCCCCAAGCTTGATCTGCATGACATCCAGTTCCCGGATCTAGCCTCCAGCGGCATCGGGGCGGGCCTGAGCGACGGCGGCGAGGTGGTTGGCTTCGGCGATATGCCCGGCCTAGACGAAGAGGCGGGGGTTTTTGGAGAACAGATCGATATCGGAAACAATCTGGTGGGCACCTTCTACGACATGAAGAAACGGCGCGGTGGCGGAACACTTGTTTTAGACAACGAGGGCTTTAAACTCGCAGTCGGTAAATTTACACGAGGGGGATGGAAGACCGCCGCACTGGCTAAATATTACCGTGCACCGAAGAAACTCTATGCCACTTCGATCTTGATAGGCAGGATTTGGTCGGTGTTCGCTCCAGGCGAGTTCGGAGAAGAGACCCAAGGTTTGCAATGGATCGTGCATTACAAGGGGAAGCTGGTCTACCCCGAACCCATCAAGTTCCGGTTCTGGGGGGCGGGCGATGATATCTTGCTTGTCCGAGTCGATGGAAAAGATGTTCTTAACGCCTCTTGGCCTGGCACTGAACATTATTTTTCCGACTGGAAGAGCAGCGCTGCGGGAACCCGGGAGCAGATGATGGGCAACACATATGCGGCCATCGGCGATTGGATCACTCTGGAGGCGCACAAGCCGGTCGATATGGAAGTGTTGCTAGGGGAAGTGCCGGGAGGCGTATTTTCCTCCATGCTTGTCGTTGAGGTCGAAGGGGTGGACTATGAGATGAATAAACGCGGTGGCCTCATTCTTCCCATGTTCAAGATGGGGGAACCGGGCTTGGATCTTTTGGATGCGATCTACTACAACCTCTATTCCGGCGAGGCCACACCCGTCGGCGGGCCGGTTTTTTGCGACTATGGCGGGGCGGTAGCCAAAGATAAGCCAACCCTTCAAGACAAACCGCTCGTTAAGGAAGAGGTGGCCGCTAAAAAAGAGCAACCGGATGAAACCGGGCTCCGGATCTGGACCTCCACCAATGGCGAGACGTTCGAGGGCGAATATATCATGGTAATGGGTGACAAGGTGGTGTTGCGCGATGCCAAGGGGAAGAATCAAAAAATTCCGGTGGACTTGTTTTCGGAAAAGGATCGAACCTTCATGGAGATGGATAATCCGCCGGAATTCAAGATCGAGGTCGCGAGGAAGCACACACAATACCGATGGCCAATTAAGCGAAACTCCCTCGCCCTCGACAAGTTGCCGGGGGTGTTCGATTATGTCTTTACCGCCAAGATCAAGCAGGACTCCACCGGCTACTATCCGCATGAACTCCATGTCGAATTTTTTGCGATTGGCGAGGAGATCGACGGCGACAACTATATCCTGCTGGATCGACAGGAAAGCACCTTTGTCCCCAGCGAGCAAAAACGAGACGTGTACCACACGTTTAGCAGCCGCACAGTCCGACTCTACGACTACGAGTTTGTGAATGATGGAAGGCGAGGGCAGAGCTACGGGGGGTATCTGGTGGTGGTCGCCGATTTGAAAGGGAAGATCATTGCGCACAAATCCTCGTATAAATGGTTGTTTGAAAAACGGGAAGAACTTAAAAATCTGACTCTCATGAGCCACTTCGACAAAACGGGCACCCGGGTTCTTCCTCCCCGCCCTAAGGTGGGGGCCGGTAGACTGTAAATTAAAATGCCCAAATTTTCTCGATTGCGAGTGCTTCATGCCGCCAGCTCCTGAATGAACATCTCTTCTGCGGTTTTAAAATCCAGTATCTTGCGAGGATATCGATTAATCCAGTCCTCGATCTTCTGGATCTCTGCGCGGGTGATCTTCGATATGTCGCTCCCCTTGGGAATGAATCGGCGAATCATTCGGTTGGTGTTTTCATTCGTTCCGCGTTCCCAGGAAGAATAGGGATGCGCATAATAGATGTGCGTTCTGCGCAAACCACCGTGCACTGATTTTTCCAGAGCATGGAAGTCGAGGAACTCACTGCCGTTATCTGCCGTGATCGACTTGAAAACCACTTTGAAGGCCTCTTTACCCATCTGCCGCTCGATCCCATTGATGGCCCGGACGACGGTGGCCTGAGTGCCGCCTTTGAGCTTGCGGAGTATACGTCCTTTCGGCCACCTCCTATCCAGATTCTGCGGATGAGGTAAAATCACGACTTCATTTCACTGTCATCCCATAGCATTTAAACGAAAAGGCTGGCATGTGCCGTCTAAAT
>CBDVCB010000060.1:0-16342 GCA_965372395.1 uncultured bacterium | reverse complement strand
CAAGGATCTGGATGCGGTGAAAAGCCCGCTGGATTTACTGCGAGTCGAAAGGGGGCATGGAAATGCAACGGATTTATAGGAAGCAACGGATACGCTCAATGATGGATAATCCCTCGGTATATGGAAGGATGGATGACCGCAAAGACACCCCGGCGCAAAGAAAAATAGGCCTATCTTTCCGCTGATCTATATCGTTGCCAGTTCCATGATCTGACCGCAGAGTTCGGGGAATTCGATTCCGGCGGCTTGCGCGGCTTTGGGTAGGAGGCTGGTGGCGGTGAAGCCGGGGATGGAGTTGAGCTCCAATACGTAGGGCTTGCCTTCGGGGGAAAGGCGGAAGTCGACGCGACCAAAGCCTTTTGCACCCAAGCAGCGGAACGTTTTCATCGCCATGGCCTGCAGCTCGGCGGTGGTGTCGGGCGGCAGTTCGGCGGGGACGATGTATTGGGTTTCGCCGGTGACATATTTGGCGTCGAAGTCGTACCATCCGGATGCGGTTTTGATCTCGACGACGGGAAGCACTTGGCTGGCCACGATGCTGACGGTCAACTCCCGCCCGGGAATATATTGCTCGACCAGCGCTTCGCCGGAATGGCGGACGGCGTCGGCAAAGGCTTCGTTCCACTGGGCTCCTTCGAAGACGAGGTGGCAGCCAACGCTGGAGCCTTCGCGCGGCGGTTTGACAACGAGCGGAAGCGGCAGGGTGCGGGCGGCGGCATCGGTCAACACTTCGCCCAGAGGCACGGGGATACCGTGTTCCACCAGTCGGTCGCGGGTCAGTACTTTATCGAACGCCACGCGGCACGATTCGGCATCGGAACCGGTGTAGGGCATATGCAAGTCGGTCAAAATTTGCTGGATGCCGCCGTCTTCGCCGAAGGTGCCGTGCAATGCCACAAAAGCGGCGTCGACATCGGGCGGAATGGTGAACACCTTGGAGACGATGTCGAGTTCGACTACGTCGTAGCCGTCGACACGCAACCCTTCTGCAATAGCGGCGCCCGACCGAAGCGAGACCTCGCGCTCCGATGATATCCCGCCTTTCAACACTGCAACTTTTCTATATTTCTTCGTCATCAACCTCTCTCAATAAAAGCAGAATTCATTAAACAATAGTTGCAGTGAATCGGGAAACAGGAACCACGCAAGGAACCTTTCAACGGGATTTTGAACGACAAAATCATGGGCAGCAAAATCATTGGAGTCAAATGGATGCGTACGTTGTTAGAATAATTTTGCTATCCATTATTTTATCGATATCTTTCATGGGAAACAGCTCCGTTCTACATTTCTTCGGCGGCGAAGATCTGGCCTTCGCGGATGGTGGCTTCGACCATTTCGATGCCGAGCTCGGATTCGTAGCGCTGGGCAAGGCGGGTTTCCTGCGGGGCGATGAGCGAAATGGCGTAGCCCTGCTCCCCTGCCCGCCCGGTGCGGCCGGCGCGGTGGAGGTAGTCCTTGCTGCTCGATGGCGCGTCGTAGTTGAAGATATGCGTCACCCCTTTGATGTCCAGCCCGCGCGCCGCGACGTCGGAGGCAATGAGGACGTTGACCGCCCCCTTGCGGATATCGTCGATGGCTTTCTTGCGCGCGAGTTTGCCGTGCGTTCCGTGCAGGTCGGCGACGGGAATGCGGTAGTGTTCCATCTTGGATTTGACGAGTTCGGCATCCTTGTTGCGGTGAACAAAGACGAGGGCGCGTTCGGGGCCGATGGCCCGGACGAGCTTCCGGAGGAGGTCGGCCTTGTTGCGTTCCTCGACGACAAAGTAGATGTGCTGGATGTCGGCGTTAATCTGATTGGCTCCGGTGGAAAGGTGCTCCATTTCCGGTGCCAGCTTTCGCGCCTCGGCCGAGCTGGCGGCTTGCTCGGTGGCGGAGGCGAAAACCAGTTGCGGTTTTTGCGGGAGGGCTTTGAGCAGTTCGCATACGGTCCCGAGGGAATCGCCAAACAGCATCCGGTCGGCTTCGTCTATCACCACCGTCCGGATGGCGGGCACTTTCAGCTTTTTCATGCGGATGAGTTCAAGGACTCGGCCGGTCGAACCGACGACGATCTGGGGTTTCTTTTTTAGCTTTTCGAGCTGGCGCTTGGTGTTCGCCCCGCCAATGAGCAGGAGCGACTTGATCGGCAACCCGGAGTTTTGCGCCAGCCGCAGCGCCTGCTGGTGGATTTGCGAGGCCAGTTCGTGGGTCGGCGCAAGGATGATGGCCTGCGCATTGGGGAGCGACGGGTCGATTTTCCCGAAGATGGGCAACAGGTAGGCGAGCGTCTTTCCGGTTCCGGTCTCGGCGGAAACATAGGCGTCCTTGCCGTCGATCAATGCGGGGAGGGCTTCGGTTTGGATCGGCATCGGTTGGGTGATCCCCTCTTTTTCCAAGGCATGGACAAGCGCATCCGATATTCCAAGATCTGTAAAATTCATAACTATTCCTACTACGGGGGTTGGTCGCAAAAGAGTGCAGGGAGCGCAAAAGGAGGGTTGAATAATTTGGCTAGTCCTTAAGATACTGCTTGAATTCCTCTGCTGGTTCCCTCTCGGAGAAAATGTAGAGCGTAACGCCATTCGGGTCGAGAACAGCGAAGCCGCGATCGCCCCACGGATGGTCTTCGATTGGCATGACGGGAGCGAGCCCCTCTCCGATGAGCCGTTCATATTCCGCGTCCACGTCTGCCACTGAGAAGTTGTATATCAGTCCCGCCGGTTTGCAGGCGGGCGGCCCGGGCTCCCGCGGTTCCATGAACTGCAGTTCAGACGTCTCTTTCCCAACCTGCAGGTTCACGTACCACCCACAGTCAAAGGTGACCTTCGCGCCGAAGTGCTTTACGTAGAAATCCCGAGATTCCTCGACTTTCTCCGTGGCGATGCATGCGGACAATGTATTTGCGACCATATATCTTCTCCCTTCTTCAGGATTTTCCGCGACCAATCAGGCGGAGGCGGCGAGTTTTTCGGAGACGGCAACTTTGATCTCTGTGGCTTTCTGGGGGGTAAAGGTGAAGTCGACGTTTTCGGCGCCGAAGGCGCGGCTAATGGATTCGAGCGTGGACTTGGCCGATTTCTGCACTTCGGATTGGATATTATCGATCAGTTCCAAAGCCTGCTTTTCGGCGTGGCCCTTCGCGGCATCGACCAGCTTGTTCTTGTCTTGCTCGGAGAAGCCTCCACCAAGGAATCCCTTGGTCAGATCCCCGATCAACCACGGGAGGAACTTGGCCCCCTGCTCGTCGTAGAAGCGGATGTCGCGGATATGCACTTCGTAGTCGCACGGCGGCATGGTGATGGCGTAGGCCGATTCGCCGGTCTCCGCGATTTCGAACAACGGGCTTTGGAGGTTGTAGCGGAAGTCGATGACAAACTCGAAGATCATGGCCATCTTCTTGTTGCTCAGCACCCAACTGAGATAGCGCGCTCCAAATTCCCCCCAGGTGTGGTCGGTTTCGGTGACGATCTCCTTGGTCAGCACCTTGTAGACCGAGAGCTGGCCGATGGCGCGCAGGCGCTCGATGCTCGAAAAGATGCGGATCTCCTGGGCGGGCTTGTTCTTCTTCAACCTAAGCCAAAGCCACAGCCCGCCGGCAACAACCAGCGCAACAACCATACCTATTAAGAAATCATTCATATCAATCACCTCATTCGGCAAGAAGGCTAGTCCGTCGCGCCGGGCAAGTACAGGCTATTTTATTCACCCCGCCGCACCTCGAAATCGACGACGAGCGGGAGGTGGTCGGAGAGTTGCACGTCCGGCATCCAGAATTTGTTCACCTGGATTTCGGGGCTGTGCAGAATAAAGTCGAGGTGCTTCCTGGGATTGTGGCTTGGATAGGAGGGCTGCATGTCCTTGTCGGCATTCTGGAGCCCGCTGGCGGACATCAGCAACTGGATTTCATCCTCGCCCATGAAGGCGTTGAAATCGCCGGCGAGGATATAGGGGCGGTTGGTTTCCTTCACGAGATGGAAAAGGTGCAGGATCTGTTCTTGCCGCGCCTTGTAGGTGAGTGCGAGGTGGACGAGGAAAAAGGTGATGTGTTCGAGTTCGAGTTCGATGACGAGCTTTTTCATGCCGCGCTCGAAATAGTGGAACTTTTCGTTGCGAATCGCATCCTTGGCCAAGAAGGCGTTGCCTTGCTTATTGTAGAGCGGTATGCGCTGCCACCGCGAGGTAGCGCCGTACTTCGAGCAGTAGCTATGGAAGTGTCCCAGCTCTTCAGCCATCTTCTCTGCCTGGCTTTTTTTCCCGGAGCGGTAGGAGCCGTTGTCGACCTCGATCAACCCAATCACATCGGGGTCGAGGGGTCGGATGAATTCCGTGATTTCGTCCAAATGGTCGTGCGTGCGCCCAAGCATTCCGAGCAGCGGAAACTTGCTCTGGTTTCCGTGCGTGGCGTAGCAAATATTGTATAGAAGGAACCTCACCCCCCCAACCTACCCCCTCCGGGTCGAATAACAATACTTCCATCCCATTTTCTCTTATTTAAAAACCGACGCGGAGTCCCAGCAACTAGCCCTGAATATTAAAAGCCGAAGCTTCCCGCGCAAAAACAAATTCAACGATTAGAGCGAACTCGATTGGACAAAACGTGTAGAAACCCCTTTCAACCAATCAGGACCCTTTTTTATGAATCCATGGATACTCCTCGACCAAGTCGAAGTGCCGGGCGACGGCGGCACCATGAAGCTCTACCAACGCGCGTTCGAATTCTCCATCTCGGTAAAGAACGAAGAGCTGATGAACAGCCGCATGCACGGCTCGGAGGACGCCCTCGCCGAACTCGCCTGCCAGCGCGTGGCCGACCGCAAAAACCCGCAGGTACTCATCGGCGGGCTCGGCATGGGCTTTACGCTGGGCGCGGCGCTCGCGCATCTGGGCGACAACGCCCAGGTGGTCGTGGCCGAGCTTGTGCCGGCGGTCGTAAAATGGAACCGTACCCACCTCGCCGAGCTGGCGGGCCGCCCGCTGGACGATCCGCGCGTCACTGTGCGCGAGTCGGACGTGGGGCTGGTTATCAAGGAGCAGACCGCCGCATACGATGCCATCCTGCTCGATGTCGACAACGGCCCCGACGGGCTGACGCATGCCGGCAACGACCGCCTCTACACCCACGGCGGACTCGCCGCCGCCAAAGCCGCGCTAAAGCCGGGTGGAATTCTAGCGGTGTGGTCGGCCGAGCCAGACAAATCGTTTTCAAAGCGACTACGCGGTTCCGGATTTAAAATGGAAGAGGTTCCCGTCCGCGCCCGCAAGACAAAAGGCCGGTGGCACACCATCTGGCTGGCGAGTAAAAAGTAGCGACCGAAAGCCGCTAATGACTGAGGATTATTTATCGTTTAGCTTTCCGCTTTGTGAACATCGATTTCTATGCATACTGGGTCATATGGCTCGAATTGCATGGTTCAGCTTAATATTATAATCCCAAAGGAATTTCCATGAAATCCATCTATTCCATCCTCGCTCTCTGGCTTGCGCTAACGACTCTTTCGGTGCAGGGGAAAGCCATTAAGCATCCCGGCATCTTTAGCAGCCAGTCCGAACTAACCAGCATCGGGAAAGCTGTACAAAGCTCAAAACCATCCCTCATGAAAGAGGGTTGGGAAAAGATGCTTACATCGCGGTTTTCAAAACTTGAATACCGACCCCAACCTTCCGAAATGGTGTACGTTATGGGCGGGAGTCCCAAGAATCCAGAGCAGCGAAAAAAAACACGTTCCGAAGACCTCTTCCGAAACGATGCCCACGCGGCCTACTCCCACGCCCTGCAATGGGCGGTTACCGGCGACCGGAAGCATGCGCAAAAGTCCATTGAGATCATGGATGCGTGGTCGGGGGTCTTTAAGAAAATGGTTTCGCTCAACTTTGGGGAGCGGCAGCGCGCGCTGGAATCGGGCTGGGCGGCCATCCCCTGGACGGCGGCCGCCGAGATTATCCGCCACTATAACCGGGGCGCGGCGCAATGGCCGCCCCAATCCATAAAGCGCTTTGAGTCCATGCTTGGCACCCTCGACGACTATTGCTCCTTTTTAGACAATCCCAAAAGCCGCGTGCCCAACCAGGAACTCATCTGCGCCGATGCCCGAATGGCCATCGGTATTTTCAGGGACGATCAAAGCGGTTATAAAGAAGGCCGCGAACTCTGGAAAGGGCTGCTCGAAAACGCCGTCCACGAGTCGGGCGAAAACTGGGAAATCTGCCGCGATGCCACCCACGCCCAATATGTGATTGCCTGCCTCGTCTACGGCGCCGAGATAGGGTTCCATCAAGGCGACGATCTCTACGGAATCAAACTTGAAAACCAACCCAAACCCCGGCTTTGGTACGGTCTCGAATATCTCGCAAAGCTCAATCTGGGTATTCCCCAGGACACCCCATGGCGCAAGCAAGGAATGAAAAACTTCAAGGGATACGGAAATGGAAGAACCGGCTGGGAAATGGCGTACAACCACTACGCCCGGCGAAAAAAAATGGCGCTCCCCGCCTCCGAAAAACTCTTGACCGACCACACGCGTCCTGTGGCAGGCGACCAACACTTCATCCTCTGGGATACCTTGACCCATGGCAGGTGAAGATGAGCTGTGTTTAAACCATCGCTCCCGCGAAACCGCTTCCTTTCAGGCAAGCGGTCTCTGTGCCCCAGAGTGGTTTCACACCTCAGCATTTTGCAAAACGGTATAATTCGAGTCGGGCGAAACGAATACGGATTCCACGAGATATCCGTTGTGCCGAACCACTGGATGGTTCATACTCCCGCCCTTCAACACGCGCAAAACAGGAACATCTATGACCCTTCAATTTTTTACCGTGAAATACAAGCAGGAGGGCATGCGGCTCTTCGAAGTGATCGCCGAAGAACTGGGCATCTCGAAAAAGAAGGCACAGGCCGCGCTGGATGCCAAACAGGTATTGGTGAACGGCAGGCGCATCTGGATGAAGAACCATCTCGTGAAGGACGACGACCGAATTGAAATCCTGATCGAAGACCGCGCGCCGACCATTCCGAAGAAGATCCAGATCCTATGGCAGGACAACGACTACCTGATCGTCAACAAACCCGCCTTCCTGCTGACCAATGCGTCGGACAAGAGTCTTGAGGTCGTACTCCAAAAGCAGGAGAAGAATAAGAATATCTGCGCAGTGCACCGGCTCGACAAGGAGACGTCCGGTTGCGTGATCTTTGCCAAGAATGCCGAAGCCAAAACCGCCATGATCCCGATGTTCAAGGGGCGCGACATCATGAAAATCTACCGCGCGATCACCATCGGCGCATTCCCCAAGAAGTGGAACGAGATCCGCACCGACATCGAAGGCTTCATGTCGACCACATTGGTAAAGACGCTCGATTCGAACCGGCACGCAAGCTATCTCGAACTGCGCATCGAAACCGGCCGCACGCACCAGATCCGCCGCCACTTGGCCGACAAGCGCTACCCGGTGCTGGGCGACAAGAAGTATGCGGGAACCGGCAACGAGCTGTCGCTCGCGCAACCGCGCCAGATGCTGCACGCCTATCGCCTGATTTTCCCCCATCCCAGAACCAAGGAAACCATCCGCGCCCTCGCCCCCCTGCCCCCCGACATCAAGAGGTGCCTCTCCCAACTTAAACTGAGATAGCCCATAGCGCCGTCCGGGTGCTGGGTGAGCGGGATCGATGGGGTTGCCTGGTCAAAGCTTGTAGTATTGCTCCCAGCCTTTGCGCGGGGGCGGGCCGGCCAATAGCTTATCGGCCGATTTGTTGTTGGTGATCCGCTTTTTCTTTCGATCGAACTTGAGCGTACCACCCAGCCGCTGCGTGAGGCATCCGAGGACAAGGATCTGCGATAGCGGCCCGGCCACGGAGAACGGGGAGCGCGTCTGCTCGTCGCCCCGACAGGCCAGCAGAAAGTTTGCATAGTGGTTCGAGTTTTTCCCGAAATCACGGGGAAGCTCACCCTCTTCCAACAGGCTCCGCATTTTTTCGTAGGGAATGATTTGAAGCGGACTGCTGTGATGATCGCCTTGGAAGGTCTGTTTTTTGCTGTAGATGAATTTGCCGGGCTGCATCACCTTCCGATCTCCAAATTCCGAGGGGATCGGAGGAAAGTTTCCTTCCCCGTCATACCAATCAATATCCATCGCGGGCATACTGCCGCGTCGTGGGAATTTAAAATTGATCGTCGACTTCAGGGGATAGATGAACTTGTTGGATCCATCAAGCATGTCGGCACTGATTTGGATCGGCAGACCCAGCTCAAGAAACCGGTGGATGGTATCGAGAAGATGCGCGCCCCAGTCGCCAAAGCATCCTGTGCCGAAATCATACCAGCCGCGCCAGTTTCCATAGTGCAGTCTATCGCTGTAGTCATGCGCCTGCGCCGTGCCCAGCCAGATATCCCAGTCGAGCGTTTCCGGCTTGGTTTCCCCTGTAGGAAAGCCCTTCACATCGCCCCACGGATGCCAGCGGCGACCAGAGTTCATGTACGCATCCATATGGGTAACGTCCTTGATAATGCCTGCCTCCTTCCACGCCTTGAACTGGAAATAGTTGGTGCCGGAATGGCCTTGGTTGCCCATCTGCGTGACCACCTTGTATTTCTTTGCGGCCGCCATCATCAACTCGATCTCTTGGAAGGTGCGCGCCATCGGCTTTTCCACATAGACATGCTTGCCTAGCGCCATGGCGGCCATCGTGATCGGAAAATGGGAATGGTCGGGAACGCAGACGATGACCGCATCGATTTCGTTGGCCATTTTATCGAACATCACCCGGAAATCCTGAAATTTACGCGCATCCGGAAACAGGGATTCGATCAGGGAAGTTCCCTCGCTGCCGATATCGACATCGCATAGCGCAACAATATTTGCGATGCCCGGCTGGTTCAGCGACTGGATCAATTCCTTTCCGCGCCCACCAATTCCAATGCAGGCCACATTGATTTTGGAGTTGGCACCGAGCACCTTGCCGGGAATAAGTGAAAGGGCCGAACCTGCCAGGGTCGCCATGGTCATGTTTCTGCGTGAAATCAATACGGTCATCTTTATCTCCATTCAATTGGGCATCCCGCCCTGTTGCCACGTCTTAACCATTAGACGGATCACAATGTATCTTTTAGTCCTTGCCATGCCAATCTTTTTTTGTGATCTTGAATGACAAATCTAAATAGTCCAATCAAACGAAGGTGATTAAATGAAAAAAACCATAGCCGCCCTCCTCCTCGCATCCGTTGCCGGATGTATCTCCACCAATACCAAAGACACCGGATGGATCAATCTTTTCGACGGCAAAACGCTGAATGGATGGAACAATCCCTACGAATGGGGCAAATCCACCGTCGTTGACGGCGAAATCCACCTTGTCGCCAGTAAGAAGTTTTTCCTCTGCACGGAAAAAACCTATTCCGACTTTATCTTCGAGGCCGAAGTCAAGATGCCGGAAGGCAAATCCAACTCCGGGTTCCTCTTCCGCTGCCACGTCAAACCCAACAAGGCCTTTGGCTACCAAGCCGAAGTCGACACCAACACCCGCGCCTGGTCGGGTGGCCTCTACGACGAAGGCCGCCGGGGCTGGCTCCATCCCAAGAAGCCAAACGACTCCCCTTCCGGCGATGCCTTCCGCGAGAAGACCAAAGGCTCGTTCAAGCGCCACGATTGGAACAAATACAAAATCCACGTTGAAGGCGACCACATCCGCATCTGGGTGAACGGCGTGCTCTGCACCGACTATACCGACGACGTGGATGCCGCGGGCTACATCGGCCTCCAGCACCACGGTGAAAAAGACAAACTCTACCGCTTCCGCAATATTCGGATCAAAGAGCTGAAGTAGTGCATACGGTGTTGCACGGCTGAGATTTTCGTACGGAAAGCGGTGTCGCCCGTTGGTTGCCCCCGCACTCCAAAAAGGGCATATTCCCGGCATGTTTATCTTCAACAGCATTGCCCCGATTTTCCTACTGATCGCCCTCGGCACGATCCTGCGGCATGCAAACTTTTTCTCGGACACGTTTTTCAAGGGGCTCAACAGACTCGTCTTTTGGATTGCCCTGCCCGCCCTGCTGATCAGTCGGATTGGCAGCGCTGAAATCGAGATCAAAACCGTATCGCAGATCGTTCTGCTGCTCACACTGGGCACGCTCTTCAGCCTCGCGCTTGCCTGGGGTATTGCGCGCTGGATGCGGTTGCCCATGCCAAAAAGAGGCGCGTTCATTCAAGGCTCGTTCCGCAGCAATGGTGCGTTCATCGGGCTCCCGGTCATTATCTACACCCTTGGCAACCTCGACCCCCGCGCCGAAATGCTGGGTACGGTGGTGCTCGCCCCCCTCGTAATTCTCTTCAACGTCCTAAGCGTTTCCGTTCTGCTGCACCACAGCAGGCACAAAAGCAATACGGCCGAATCCATACACACCTTTGTTTCCCAACTCGTCAGAAACCCACTTATCGCGGCCTGCGCCATCGGCCTCGGCCTCAACTTTTCGGGGCTCTCCCTGCCACCGTTTCTCTTCCGCCCACTCGATGCGCTAGGAAACGCCGCACTCCCGTTGATCCTGATCAGCATCGGTTCATCGCTGGGGTTCGAGCGCCTGCACGGCGCGGCATCGCCCTCCCTGATCGCCGCGCTCATTAAGGTGGTCGCCGCGCCCGCCATCGGGTTTTTGATGGCGGGCCTGCTCCATCTAGACACCACCGGCCGGATGATTGCCATCATCTATCTAGCCTGCCCCGCCGCTGGCACATCGTACGTCATGGCCGAAATCATGGGCAACGACGGCCCGCTCGCCGGGCGCATCGTGGCCATAAGCACCTTGCTTTCCGCCATCACCCTCCCCATCGTCATCGCCATTGGACTTTAAAACCGCAGATTGATGAACCACTTCGAAATTCGACATTCATCATGATTAGATTTGAAAACATCACTCTGAAGGTTCACCGCCAGATGCTGCTAAATGGCGCAACGTTGCTTGTGGCCCGCGGTGAAAAAGTGGTCGTGCGCGGCGCATCGGGCTGCGGGAAGAGTTCGTTGCTCAAAAGCGCCGTCGGCGCGATTCCTCTTGCGGTAGGCTCGGTTTGCGCGGATGGCGTCGCGCTTTCTTCCAAAACCGTCGCCGACATCCGTGCCCGGATCGCCTTTATTGGCCAGGAGCCCGTGCTTGGAGCGGAACAGGTCCGCGAAGCCATCCTGCTTCCCTTCACCTTCAAGGCGCATTTGGCCAACCTGCCCAGCGAAGACCGCATCCTTGAATTGCTCGAACGGCTCCATCTCCCAAGCACCATTCTCGAAAAGCCGTGCAAGCGCATCTCCGGCGGCGAAAAGCAGCGCATCGCCATCCTCCGCGCCCTGCTGCTCGATAAAACCATATTTCTCGCCGACGAGGTCACATCGGCCCTCGACCCCGAAAGCCGTGCGGCGGTAATGACCGAGCTCTTCCGCCCGGATATCACCCTGCTCTCCGTCTCGCACGACCCCGAATGGATCGCCGCATGCAACCGGAGCATCGGAATGTTAGACGGCAAACTTGAGGAGATTGCGCATGACTGCTGAGCTCTCCATTCCAGCAATGCTTTCGATGTATGCACTGATGCTGGTTCCGCTGGCCGTATTCTTCTACCTGCAACTGGGGCTCATCCGCGACACGCTATTGGCCATGGCGCGCATGACGGTTCAACTTTTACTGGTTGGCCTCTACCTCAAATATATCTTCCAGCTTAACAATCCACTCGTCAGCCTGCTGTGGGTGACCGTGATGCTGGTGGTCGCCAACCTTAGCATTCTCAACAAGGCGGGATTGAAGCGCGGCCTGTTTTTCTGGCGCTCGCTGGCCGGGGTGGCCGGAAGCACGCTTTTGGTGAGCGGCTGGTTCATCCTTGTCGCCATTCGCCCCGACCCGATCTACGACGCGCGCTACATGGTTCCAATCGTTGGGATGATTCTCGGAAACTGCCTGCGCAGCAACGTCCTGAGCCTGGAACGTTTTTATAGCGGCATCCGTAGAAACGAAAACGAGTTCATGACCTATCTCCTGCTCGGCGCCACCCTGCGCGAGGCCGTCCGCCCCTACCTGCGCGACGCCATAAAGGCCGCCGTCAACCCCTCCGTCGCCACGATGGCCACCATGGGCATCGTCTCCCTGCCCGGCATGATGACCGGCCAGATCCTCGGCGGCGCCATGCCGACCACCGCCATCAAATACCAGATCGGCATCATGATCTGCATCTTCACCGCCATGGTCGTTGCCTCGCTCATGAACATACTGCTCAGCCTTTCCGTGGCCTTCGACGATCACCAACGGCTGCGACAAGATATTTTTTGCAACAAAACCTAGGGACGGTTCGTTATCCGGTAAATCCGGAGGAATATACCATGAAGCTAAATGCACCTGTAATGATCACCGCAATATCCGTGGTTCTAGCCGCAACCAGCCTGTCGTTTGGAGTTTCGGCCAGCAAGCAGAGGAAGGTTGCCGAAGCCGAAACCGCGGCCTTGCGGAAGAAAATCGAGCAAATGCCAACTAGGGCACCGCGCAGGCAATCAACCCCAACCCAGCAGGCGAAGGTCGCGCAGGAAAACCAGGCAAACACAAACGAATTGGTGGCTCTGCAGGATTCCACAGCCGCACCGGCACCCGAGCAGCAAACCGAACGGCCACAACGGGAAAGCCGGGAGGATCGAATGGCGCGGATGAAAGCGGAGGATCCCGAAGGCTATGCCGAGATGATCAAGCGCCGCGAGGACTTTCAGGAAAAGATGAAATACAACATGGCCGAACGGACAGCGACCTTCATGGATCTCGACACCTCGAACATGACGAAGGACGAACGGGCAAGCCATGAACTGCTCGTTGAGAAAATGGCGGCTATCTGGGCACTGACCGACCGGTTCAACGATCCGGAACAGCCGCCCGACCGCGATGCCATGCGGGAACTTTTCGCGGCAACGCGGGAAGTTCGACCGTTGATGGAAGCGGAACGCACCATCATGTTCAAGCAGCTCGGCACCGATCTCGGCTACGAAGGAACCGATGCCCAGGATTTCGCCACCCACGTGGAAGACATCATCTCGGCCACCAGCCTCCAGATGCCCCGCGGCGGCGGACGAGGCGGGCGCGGACGCTAAACTTTGCGGGGCAGGCTTTTCTGCCTGCCCTCCCTCCTCCTAGATAGCGCAGACAGGAAAGTCCGCGCTACATTCCAGAAAATTCCCGCCGATTACAGGTTTGCAATCCGCCCCTCCTTTGGCAAAATCCGCGCTTCATTTTCAACCCAAGGAGACCCCATGTCCAAAACATATAAAATCACCCTGCTACCCGGCGATGGAATCGGTCCGGAAGTGATTGCGGAATCCGTCAAGGTGCTCGACGCAGTCGCGAAAAAAAGCGGCTTCGCGCTAGAATACACCGAACAAAACGCGGGCGGCGCGGCGATCGATGCGCACAACGACCCGATGCCCGACTCGGTTATCGAAACCTGCAAGGCATCCGACGCCGTGCTGCTCGGCGCGGTTGGCGGCCCCAAGTGGGACCACCTCACCGGCGCATTGCGCCCGGAAAGCGGCCTGCTGAAGATTCGCAAGGAGCTGGGTGCATTCGCCAACCTGCGCCCGGTCACCATTCCCGAATCGTTGGCGGAAAACTCACCGCTTCGCCCCGAAGCCGTTGCCGGCCTCGATCTTTTCACCGTGCGCGAACTCACCGGCGGCATCTACTTTGGCCAACCCGTCGGCGAGGAAGGCGAAGGCGACGACAAGAAAGCGTGGAACACGATGGTCTACTCCGTCGGCGAAATCAAACGCGTCGCCCGCGTCGCCTTCGAATGGGCGCGCAAGCGCCGCAACAAGGTGACGAGCGTCGACAAGGCCAACGTCCTCGCCGTCTCCCGCCTTTGGCGCGATACCGTCAAGGCGCTGCACGAAGCCGAATATTCCGACGTCGAACTCGACCACATGTATATCGACAACGCCGCCATGCAGATGGTCATCAACCCCCGCCAGTTCGACGTCATCCTGACCGGCAATATTTTCGGCGATATCCTTTCCGACGCCTCCGCCACGCTCGGCGGATCGCTCGGACTGCTGCCCTCCGCATCGGTCGGCGGCCCCGTCGGCCTTTTCGAGCCGGTGCACGGCTCCGCGCCCGACATCGCCGGGCAAGGCAAGGCCAACCCGTTCGCCATGATCCTTTCGGTGGCCATGATGCTCGACACGCTCGGCGAAAGCGAGGCGGCATCCGCCATCCGCGCAGGCGTTGAAAAGGTGCTCGATGGCGGCTACCGCTCCGGCGACCTGTGGCGCGAAGGCAACACCCTCGCCTCCACCACCGAGCTCGGCGACCTCGTCCGCGATGCGGCCACCTGCGCACTTTAAAGCATCTTCAGAACACCCTGCATCAAAAAGTTTTATTCCTGCTTTGGCGGACGCTCGAAATAGACCACGCCTTTTCTGGTGCAGATAGTGACTACATAGGGTTCGAATATTTTACGCCCGGCGCGGGGTGCCGAGGCGTTGGATTTCAACGCAATGGTGGGAACCTGACGGAATACCATATCGCCCAAGCTGACTTGCTTCGTGCTGTTCACCGCAACATCGCCGCGTGCAAAGGCATAGTTCCCTGCAAAGTCGAGAACCACGGGGGCGGGCTGTCCCGAAACAGCCCCTTCGACCACCAATCCATAGCCAGGAAGATGGATGATCTTGGCGGTGGCCATCAGCAATTCATCCTGCGGAACATAGGGGATGTTCGAAGAAAACGTAATCTGCTTTCTAGGCATATCAATTTTAATATACTCAAAATTGCGCAGGTTATCGTAGCCAAGGGTGGCTTCTACGGGGGGATCAACAATTCCCCGGGCGAGCATTCCCAATGCCCCTTTCGACATGCGGATATAGAACGGAACATTTTCCATGGAGAGCCGGTCGATCCAAACCTGGGTCGCCACGCCAGCGTATGCGCTAATCCCGTCGACAAAGTACCCACCTCGATAAGGAATAACCTGATCGTCCATTCCAAGAAACACGGCGCCCTGTTCCTTGGCGGTTAAATACTCCATCCAAGAGGTCGGGGAACTAAAATCCAGCAACACGGTCATTGTGTCGCTAGATTTGCTTCCTCTCATTTCAATCGCCGGAATGTTTCCTTTCAACAATTTCACCACCGCCAAACGCTCCGATTTCAAACGGGCGGCACCCCGAAAGTCTATGCCCTGCTGGACCGGAATAACGGAAAACCCAAAGTGTTGAGGCGACTTATAACGGGACAAGGCCGCCTTTTGCTCCCTCACGGTAAGAGCCTCTTTTTGCACCTCCTTGTTTTCGGAGGTGGTGCACCCTGAAATGGCTCCTGCGACCAGAACGGAATGGAATATTCGAGAAATCTGTTTCATTATTTTCCTTTACCTACAGGTAAAACCCCGTCGGTCGATTGGTATCTAGAATTAGTATGGCACATTGGTTTCTTTTCCCGGTTCACAACAAACGAACCCATGGCGCAGGTAATCAAAATTTAGTGTCGAATAAAATTCATTTTTACCACAAAGTGTCTTGGTCGATTGCACTTGCTCCATTCCTATCGACAAATAACTTTCATGGCTTGGAGCTTTTTCAATGCTCGAGAACATTTTTCGCATCGAGCAAACAGGGGGGAATTATGAAATTTCTACATGGTTTTATTTTCTGGGCAAGCGTGACGCTGGTCGGTTCCGCGCTAGGAGGAGACATTCTCATAGACGATGGGGACACGAAGTATCTCTACCAAAACACGAACTACGGTACGTCCAGATTAATTCTGGGCGTCGACACATCCGGAAATGGATTGAGGATCTACGACAGTGTGAGCGTGCTGGCAGGTAGCACCTTTGTCGGCTTTTCTCCAACATCCTCCAACAACTGGCTGGAGCTCGAAGAGCAGGCCTACCTGCGAGCGGATGGATTCTTGGTGATCGGCGGACATGATTCATCCGGCAACTCGCTGGATCTAGCGAAAGGCGCCATCGCCGCCTCAGCGATAGGGATCGTTGGCGACACGGAAGATTCAAATAGAAATGATGCGAAGATCACTGGAACGGGTTCAACGTGGCAGGTTTTGAACAATTTGGATATTGGTCGAGCAGGTTCAGAAAACAGTCTTCGCATTCTCGACGGTGCCAAGGTCCTGACCAAGTCGCTTTGGGTGGGTCGGGAGGAATCGGCCGCCAGCAATTCCGTGCAGGTCTCAGACTCCAAACTGACGGTGACTGCTTCGATCAGGGTCGGCAACGAAGGGTCGAACAACCGGATGGACATCACCGACGGGGCGAAAGTGGCTACGGGCTATGCCTGGGTGGGAGCCGAGGACAGCGCGGATAGCAATATGGTTTATATTTCCGGAACCGGTTCGGTTTGGAC
>CBDVCB010000059.1:0-16347 GCA_965372395.1 uncultured bacterium | reverse complement strand
GCTTCCGCATCAACGACTAAACCCCCATTCCACGCGATTGTTTACAAAATCATGGGCAGCAAAATCATTCCTTGCATAGCACACTGGATTGGAAATGATTTTGCTGTCCATGATTTTGTCACCCATCTCTGCTGCGTCAGCCGTATTAGCTGCTTTTCCTACATTCGTTGCTGATTAATTTCGGATGCGCGGAACATGAAAAACCCTTCGTGTCCTCTGCTTCCTCTGTGGTAAACAAGCCTCATTCAAGGAGATTTCGATGAGCGAAGAAAACAGGGTGACGATTGAATATTGCGCGAAGCGGCGCGTGCGCGACGTTATCGCACCGAACAAGGATCTCGGCCATGCCGAGACGGTGGAACAATGACTCCGAACCTCGCTACCTTAATGCTGGCTGGATTGGCCGTTGTCTTGACGGGCCACTATCTCCGCCAGAAGTCGCTACTCGCCAAGGGCTGGAAGGCGGACGACGCCAAACCCCATATCAAGATTCTGACCCTTAACGGCGGAATGTTGCTGGGTCTCGCGGTGATGGCCTTGATTGTGGCCGACTGGCCGTACGGGTTGATTGGAATCCTGCTGTTCATTGAATCCGCGGTATGCTTTGCGTTTGCGAAGAAACTTCGTAATAAATAGGCCTTATGGGATACCCCCTTTCCAGACGATGGTTTGCGGCGGCGGCCTTCTGCGCCGCAACGACGGCGATTGCGCGAAGCTCGCGATGCGATGTTTGCGGAAAGCGGCTGTCGCGGCAGGCGTGGACCTATGGGGACAAGACGGTGTGCTCGCAAGAGTGCGGCGACCAGCTCCTTCCTAAATGCTCGGTGTGCAAGAAAACCATTCGCGAGAAGTACACCAAGGCCGAGGGGCGAATTTTTTGCAGTACGGCCTGCTTCCACTCCACGCTTCCGAAGTGCGAGATCTGCAAGAAGCCGGTCGAAACAGGATTCACGATTACCCGGCACCACTATTGCGAGGAGTGCGTCAAGAAGCAGCCGACCTGCTTTTCGTGCGGCCTGCCCGCCGCGCACCCTACCCGGCTAAAGGATGGCCGCGAAATCTGCATGGGCTGCATGCGCTGGGCGGTCACGACGCAGGAGATGGCGCAAAAACACTATGACCGCGCACGGCGGCAACTCGAAGCGTGGACCTCGCTCAGTCATGCGTCGGTACCGGAGCTGGTGCTGGTGGACAGAACGAAAATAGATGAGCTCTCGAACACGATCCGCAAGTCCGATTCGCCCGTATCGGTTCGTGGCCTCTACAGCCGCCAAACAACGGTGGCCAAGCGCGGCCTGTTCGGAATATGGAAAAAGGCGCCGGAACCGGATCGGGAAAAAATCTATCTCGTCGACCACCTGACCGACGAGGTCTTCCGGGTGGCCGCCACCCACGAGCTGATGCATGATTTGATCCACGAGCATTTCCCCCGGCTGGAAAAGGCTCCGCCATGGGTTCATGAAGGCATCTGTCAGCAGGCCGCCGCCGAACTTTGCCGCCGCCGCAACTATGTGGATTCGCTCCACCACATTGAGGAATGCACAGATCCAGACTATGGCGATGGATTCCGCTACCTCAAGAAAGTCTCCGGCTTCCAGGGCTGGCCCGCCCTGCGCCGCTGGATGGAGACGGTGGATGTGGATGCGCTGCCGGAGGCTGCGCCGAAGTGAGACGTGAAAATTTCGGACTGAACACCCAGTCTCAAAGTTAAAACACGTCAACCTTGTCCCTACAAATCACGATTCGCGTTTCTCACCTCATCTTTATTGCTATGGATGATGTGCAGTGCGACGAGGCGGGCGACGAGGACGGTGAGGAAAATCTGGCCGCAAGCGGCTTCCATCACCGCATAGCTCTGCACCGCATGAAGCTGGGGAACAATGTCGCCATAACCCAGGGTGGTCAGCGTGGTGAAGCTGAAATAAACCGACCATAAACCCACCACACTGCCGGATTGAAGGTGCTCCGGTATGGCGAAGCTCCCGGGCTGGAGATGCAGGAAGAGCGAGTAGACCGCTGCCCAAATAATGCCCATCAGGACATAGGCGGAAATGGAGCCGGCAATCTTGTCGCCCGTGACCGGGCTGCGGTCGAGCACATAGCCCATGATGCTACCGAATATGAGCAAGTAGTAGATCAAGCGAACAGCAAGCACCATGGTTTTGAATGCATCCGTATCCGTTTGGCTCAGAATCTCGGTACTGCCCAGCACCACATTGATCAGCGACAGCACCACCATGAAAATGAAAAATCTCCGGTTTTCCGTGATGGCCCGCAGGCAGCTGAGCAACACCACCAAACCGAAAATCCCGATGGTTTTATCCAGAAAGCCCCGCTCGGCCGGAATCAACGGAAGAACAAGGAACATCAGAACAAACGAGAAGAGCAGCAGACTAAACCGCCCCTTCACAAAACCCTCGAGGATGGGGTGTTTTTTACTCATTTTCTTCTGTCGGAGGAGTCCACCCACCTCCGAGTGCCTTGTAGATGCCCACGAGATCCAGGCTGATCAATCCGCGGCTGGTGGCCAGCGCGTCTTGCTGGGTCAAGAGCGCCTGCTCCATGTTGAGCACATTCTGGAAATCGGTCAGGCCGGATTTGTAGAGTTCCGTCACCAGCGCCACGGATTTCTCGGCGGCGGCGGCGGCGGTTTCCAGCGACTGGACGCGGTCCTGTTCGTTGGCATAGGCCGCCATGGAATCCTCGACCTCCTCCAGAGCCAGCAGAACCGTTTGTTCATAGACATGCAACGCGGCCTTGGTGCCGGCCTCTTCGGCAGCGATCTGGCTACGGATGCGCCTCCCGTTGAAAATATTCCAGCGCAGCTGCGGGCCAAAGCCGTAGGTAACGTTGTCGCTACTCAGGAAATCCCCGCCGCCGCCCAGCGATTGAATCGCCAGCGTACCCGGTAGGGTGAGCGTGGGATAGAGATCGGCTTTTGTTGCCCCGATCCGCGCATTCTGCGAAGCAAGTTCGCGCTCGGCGCGGCGAATATCCGGACGCTGACGCAACAGGTCGGCAGGCAGACCGCGGGCGATTTGTGTTCCGGTGCATGCAGGAATCGGCTGCTGCGTTTTAAGTTCCTGAAGCAAGGCATAGGGCATGTCCCCCGTCAGTACGCTGAGCCGGTTGATGGCTTCGATAAGCGATTGTTTGAGCGGCGGGATCGCCGACTCGGTGCGGGAACTGTTCAACTGGGATTGTGAAACATCCAGCGCGGGAACCAGTCCGGAATCGAAACGGTTTTTCGTCAGCGTCATGGTTTCCAACTGCGCCTTGAGGTTGTTTTCCGCAAACGTGATCCGCGCCTGCAAGGTGCGCACATCGATATAGCTTCTGGCAATATCGGCGTAGAGCACCACTAGGATGTCGCGATAGTTTTCAACGCTGGCCTGCAATGAAGCGTCGGCGGATTCGACCGAGCGGCGAATGCGCCCCCACAAGTCGAGCTCCCACGCCATGGACAGGCCGGCCTGATATAATTCGTCCTCAATGCCACCCTGCAACGGGGAGGTCTTTATCGCCGTGGCGGAAGCATCGGCAACAATATCGGGCCAATACTGGCTTGCGCTCACGCCGCGCAGCGCAGCGGCCTGCTCAATGCGGGCGGCGGCGGTTTTGAGGTTGAGGTTGTTGGTCGAAGCCTTGGTGATGAGATTGTTGAGTGTTTTATCGCCAAACACCGTCCACCAGGTTTGCAGATCGGGGTCGCCGGACTCGAACTCGCCCTGCACGGCCTCGTGCCAGGCATCGGGCATCGGGGTTTCCGGGACTTCATAGTCGGGGCCAACCGAGATGCAACCGTTCAACAGGACGATACAGGAACCGGCAAGAAGGAGCAGGGGCGTTCGTATTTTCATATGGGGTCTCCAGACTAATTCGCAACGTATTGGGTGAACGGGAAAATACTAGAAACTGCCAACGATCAAGTCAAACCTCTAACCCGTCTTTAAGGCGGTCAAACCCTGGAAACGCCGGACGAGCGGGAGCACGGCAAGGAACAACATAAACGCGACCGCCATGCCATACACATCCATGAGCAGATCAGACACCCCTGCCGTGCGGTCGAGCGTCAGGAACTGGAGCGACTCGGTGACGGCGGCGAAGAGAAGGACATCGAAGCCGACCTTGAAAAAGTAGAGCGGATGCTGCCGCTCCAGCGCGGCGGAGAGATAGACCAAAAAGCAAAGCGAGGCGAAGAGGGCAAAATGCCCCGTGCGATGGATATCGCCAACCACCTTGTTGAAGCGATCCATCTGCCGCGAATCCTGTTCCTGCTTTACCGGCGGTTTTCCCGGTTGCGGGGAATCTGTTTTTACCGGCGTTGGTTCCGCGATCCTTGCCCAGGCTGCTTTTACCTTGTCGGCATTGTCATCGATCCAATCGCTAGGCATCAGGGCTCCGGCGAGAATGGCCAGCACATTGAGAAAAACCAGCATCTTCAACCTGCGGCGATGGAGTCGGCAACGCGGAAAATAATAGAATGCAGCGGCTAGCCATAGACCGCCGAACAGGGTCCGCCACCAAACGAAGGATGCACGCACACGCACCGGCTGCGCCTCGATCCGGTCGAACTCCGCCGAGCCCGCCACGCCAGCCTGTTGCAACACAATATCGGCATGGGCGGCACCGGGAAAGATTTCAAGCACATCCTCATGCATTTCCCAATCCTTGCATCCCCGCTCCGCCACCACGCCATGGTGCCCGGGGATCCACTTGTTGCCGACATCGTACTGCACGAGCAATAAACGGGCGCAGCGCCATGAGTAGGCTCCTTCCACCACCCCAGCCACCTTGATACGTGCGCGAACGCGGATGAATTCATAGTCCATGGCGGAGGGCATGCGGAAATTAATCCGAGCCGCTTTTCCACCCTTTGGAACATTCAGGATGAAGCGACCGCCGGATTCAGAGACCTCTCCTGAACTGCGAGTCGCATCGGCCAGCGTCGGCGACTCCAGCAGCATGGGTCCGGCCGGTTCGTAGCGATCGTAGAGCGACCAGAACACCACGGTCGACACCAACAGGACGAGCGCCGGGAGGCGCAGTTTAAGCTTGGGTTTCCAGTGGTCCATGCCTAAAGGCTCGATCCGCGCCAATGGAGTTTTTGGGCAAGGACGGAAAAATAGCTGTGGTCTTGGAGTTGCAGAAATTTGACTTTGTGCGGGCTGCGGCGGATTTCGATCCGACCGCCCTGCTCCACCCGATATTCGTCCTGCCCATCGATGGAGAGGATCAGCTCTTTCGCGGCATGGGCGACCTCGATCTCGATCAGGCTGGAGTTGGGCACCACCAGCGGACGCGAACCGAGCGTGTGCGGGCAAATGACGTTGATGCCAAAGCCGCCGATTCCCGGATGCAGGATCGGCCCGCCCGCCGAAAGCGAATGGCCTGTACTGCCCGTCGGTGTTGACACCATCATGCCGTCGCACATGAACGAACCCACCGGTTCTTCGTCGATGGAAAGCTTGAGCGTGACGATGCGCGACGATGCGCCCCACCCCAGCACGATATCGTTCAGCGAGGAATTTTCGCCCACGAGCGTTCCATTCTGGAAGATTCGGCATTCAGCCACATCGCGCTCCGAGATCTTGCAGCTTTGGTTTGCGATGGCATCCATCGCCGCGGCCATCTCGGTATCGCCCACGCTGGTGAGGAAGCCCAGGCTGCCTAGGTTGATTCCCATGATCGGAATCCCGGAGCCATGCAGCGCACGGGCGGTATAGAGCACGGTGCCGTCGCCGCCGAGAGCCAGCACAACATCCACCTGCTGCGCGAACGACCCGATGGGGAGATGCTCCGCGTCGAGGATTTTGGCCATGGACGCATCCTCGGCATAGAGCGCGAAGCTATGTTCCCCCGCCAGCTGGCGAAGCTCGGCCAGCACACCTTCCGCGCGCGGCCGTTTCGTGTTCACAATGACGCCAATCTTTTTCATAGCGCCAGAATAGGCCATCGAGCGCGCAAGACAAGTCCTACTCTTCCCGAACCTTCACCTTCCCCTTGAAGACGCGGTGGATAAACACGGTGTAGGCCAGCACGAGCGGCATGCCAACGAGTGCGATCACCAGCATCGCGGTCAACGTGAGTTGCGATGACGACGAGTTAAACACCGTCAGGCTCCATTCCGGGTTGTTGGTGGCCGGTACCATGTATGGGAATAGTGCGGCCGCCACAGCCAGCATCAGGAATGCAATCGTGCAGCTCGATGCCATGAACGCCGACTTGGCCTTGCCCTTCTGGTTGAAGATGAAGGCCCCCGAATGCGAAACGAACGTCAGCACAATCAGCGCCACCGGAAAAACGCCCTTTCCGTGGATGCAGAACTTTACGCCGTAGGCCAGCGCGGGCACCAGCGCGAAGAGGAATCCGTACCAGGCCATGCCCGCCCACTTGCGTGCGTCGGTGGCAACTTCGCCGTCGAGCTTCATCGCCAGATAGAGCGCCCCATGATGCGCAAACATGGCCAGGCCAACCACTCCGCACAGCAACGCAAACGGATTGAGCAAAGCAAAGAACCCGCCGGTATAGTCGCCGATCGCATTCAGTTCCATCCCGCGCAGGAGATTCCCGATTGCCACGCCATAGAGAATCGACGGCAGGATGCTGCCGAATGAAAAGGCAAAGTCCCACGCCTTGACCCAGCCGGGACTATCCACCTTGTTGCGGAACTCGATGGCCACCGCGCGAAAGATCAGACCCAGCAACACCAGCATCATTGGAAGATAGAGCCCACTGAAGACCGTCGCGTAGACCGGCGGGAAAGCGGCAAACAGCGCGCCGCCACCCGTAAGCAGCCAAACTTCGTTGCCGTCCCAAAAGGGTTCGATGGAATGGATGAATGCCGTGCGTTCGCCCTTCTTCTTGGCGAAAAGATGCCAGAAGCCGACGCCAAGGTCGAAGCCATCCAGAATGGCGTAGCCGATAAAGAGAATGCCGACGAGCAGGAACCAAACAATTTGCAGCGTTTCCATTATGCGGCCTCCCCTTCGATGGTTTCAATGGGTTCGGGGCCTTTGTGGAACTGCCGTCGAAGCAGGTAGATCCAGAGGCCGAACAACAACGAATAGATGAGCGAGAACATGATGATCGAGGCCAGCACCTGACCTGCGGGAACGGAGGCGGAAATGGCTTTCTCGGTGCGAAGCAGGCCATAAACCACCCAGGGCTGACGCCCCACCTCGGCGGCCATCCAACCCACCTCGTTTGCCAAGAACGGGATCGGGACGGTGAGCGCCGCCGCCCAGAGATAGATCTTGTGGTCGAGCAGTTTTCGGGTCAGCCAGAACACCACGCCAAGGAAGGCGACGAGGGCCATCCACATACCCATGTAGAACATGAGATGGAACGACCAGAACGAGAGCGCCACCGGCGGACGGTCTTCCGGTGCAAAGTCCTTCAATCCCTGCACCTCGGTATCGAACTTGCCGCCGATAAACAGGCTGACCATGCCGGGAATCCGGATGGCAAAGTCGTTCTTTTCTTTCGCCTCGTTCGGCCAGCCGAGGAGCATCATCGGCGCATGGGTCTGCGTTTCCCAAAGCCCTTCGAAAGCCGCCAGTTTGGCGGGTTGCGTTTCCGCCACCTGATGCCCGTGATGGTGGCCGACAAACATGGTGAGCATGATCACCATGAAACAGGGAACAATGGCCGTGCGCATCGAATGGCGGGCAAATGCCACATGGCGGCCTTTGAGCACCTGCCAGGCCGAAGTTCCGAGAATAAAAAACACGCCGACCGTCAGGGCGCCGGTCACCACATGGAAGTAGCGCGGCAGCGTGGAGGGATTGAACACCGCTTCCCAGAAATTCGTCAACTGGGCACGCGAAACCTCCACCCCATTGACCACCTCGGTCACGATTTCATAGCCGGCGGGCGTCTGTTGCCACGAGTTGGCCACCACGATCCAGAAAGCGGAGAACGTCGCACCGAGCGCAACCATCAGGCTCGAAAACCAGTACATGCGTTGCGAAACCTTCTTGCGGCCATAGAGCAGGATGCCGAGGAAACTCGATTCAAGAAAGAAGGCGAATATCCCCTCGGCAGCCAGCGGCGCACCAAAGATATCGCCCACGAAGCGGGAATAACCCGCCCAGTTCGTCCCGAATTGAAACTCCATCGTGATGCCCGTCGCCACTCCGATCACGAAGGTGATTGCGAAGATTCGCGTCCAGAAACGCGCGAGCTGCCGAAAAACCGGGTTGCCGTTTTCCTGGTAGCGCGTGTTGTACATGAAGATCATCCAGCCGAGGCCGATGGTCAGCGGCGGGAAGATATAGTGAAACATGATCGTCAGGGCGAATTGTATCCGTGCGAGCAAGACCGCATCCATAGTTGCCTCTCCTTTTTTGCCAACCTTAAAACACGTACATACTGTGCATGGTTTAGTTTGTGGATACTCGCATCAAAGAAGTATTTCAATGCCAAATTACCGTTTCCTGCACCTGAACCGTTAGCGACTTTTTCCACAAGGTGTAGCGCGGGCCTCTCTGCCTGCAGAGGGCGCGCGCCCTTCGGCAGACCCGCACCACAACTTCGGAATGACAAAACCCAACCCGGCAAAGCCGGAACCAAACCGAAAAGAATACATACAGAATAATTGCAGGGATGCCTGCTATGGAAAATCATTCTGTCCATAATTATTCTGTAAAAATCCTGCGTAAACATGATCGAATTTGGAGAGTAAGGTACTAATCCACCAGCACATGCCGAATGTTGTGACCGAGGTGGCAGGTGATTTCGTAGGGAATGGTGTCCGCCAAGCGAGCCAGGTTTTCAACGCTGTTGGGGGCCTGCGGATCGAACGAGATGATCTCTACCGTGTCGCCCACCTTGGCCTCGGGAATATCGGTGACATCCACGGTCATTTGATCCATTGAGACCCGTCCGCGAACCGGCGCGTCTTTTCCATTGATCCGCACCACCGCCCGGTTGGAGAGATTGCGGAAATAGCCGTCGCCATAGCCGATGGGCACAATGCCGACGCGGCTGTCGCGGATGTATTCGTACGTCAGGCCATAGCCGCTGCGGCTCCCTTTCGGCAGGTGCTTGACCGCAATCAACTTGGCGGTCACCTCCATGCAGGGCTTTAAATCCATCCCATGGACCATTCCATCGGAAGGATGATATCCATAGAGAACAATGCCGAGCCGAATCATATCGAAATGGGATTCCAAAAGATCCATCGCCGCCGCCGAGTTGGCCGCATGGATCACGAGGTCTCCTCCCTTTGGAAAAATGGATCGGAATTCTTCAATCTGGTGGAGCGTGGTGGTTTTATCGGCTTCATCGGCCGTGGCGAAATGGGTGTAGATCCCCGTCAGCTCCACATCCGACAGGTCATTGATCGACCGGACCAGATCGGCGGTCTGGCGCACCGGAATCCCGAGCCGCCCCATTCCGGTATCGACCTTCAAGTGAACCTGCGCGGTAGCGCCCGCCCGTTCCGCCGCCGCCCGAATGGAAGCAAGCGCGGTGGTCGACATGACGGTCTGGGTAATGGATTGACGCACCAGCTCGTCCTGAACTTCCAGTTCGTCGAAATAGGCGGAAAGAAGGCACAGGACAAACCCCTTGTATCCCCTTCTCCGCAGAGCCAGCGCCTCGTGAGGAGACGCCACGGCAAACCCATCGACCAAACCGACCAGCACGGGATAGAGCACGTCCATTCCGTGGCCATAGCAATCGTCCTTCACCACGGGGCACAGCTTTACATCGGGGCCTATCCGCTCCCGCACAAGTGCAATGTTATATCGAACCGCGGAGGCAGAGATGGATGCCGTCAGATAGTTCTTCATTCATGATCCCAACTGCGTATCGTGGGTTGTTTCAAAAACCGAAATATCGCCCTCATACTGGAGCGACTCGGAAATATCGTCCATGCCGAGCAACAGTTTTTCCCTCACCGCAGGATCAATCTCAAAAGAAAACCCGGAGCCCCCAACGACCACCATCTGCTCTTCAAGATTCACCGTGGCCTCGAGCGGCGCATCGGCGGCGGCCATTTCGAAGATTTGGTCAACCTGTTCGCTGGAGAGTTGCACCGTCAGCACCCCGTTCTTCGAACAATTATTGCGGAAGATGTCGGCAAAGGCCGGGATCCCGCCCTCGGTCGGGGCAATCACCACCTTGAAGCCCTGTTGCGCCACCGCCCACACCGCATGCTCGCGGCTCGAACCGCAACCAAAATTGGTGCGGCCAACGAGGATCGACGCACCCTGCGTCTTCGGCTGGTTCAGGATAAATTCCGGATTGTCCGTTCCATCGGCATTATAGCGCCAATCGGAAAAAAGCGCGTGGCCGAAGCCCGTACGCTTGATCGACTTGAGGTATTCCTTCGGGATCAACGCATCCGTATCAATATTCGCGCGATCCACCGCGCAGACCGTCCCGGTAAATATTTTAAAAGCATCCATAGTGTTAAATCCTAATTTCTAATCGCTAAACTCTAAACAATATTCAATCTGCAATTTTTAATTTCAAAACCCGATCACTGGCTCTTCGTCACGAACGTGATTGTTTACAAAATCATGGACAGCAAAATCATTACTTGAACGGCACGCTTGATCGGAAATGGTTTTGCTATTCATGATTTTGTCACTCCTCTCTGCTGCTAAGCCGCAATTGGAATTTAGCAATTCGGATTTAGATATTTATTTTCCGTACATCCACAAAGTGCCCGGAAATCGCCGCTGCGGCCGCCATGGCCGGGCTAACCAAATGGGTTCGTCCGCCGCGACCCTGGCGCCCTTCGAAGTTGCGGTTGGAGGTCGATGCGCAACGCTCCTTTTCCGCCAGCTTGTCCGGGTTCATTGCGAGGCACATGCTGCAACCGGCATAGCGCCACTCTGCGCCTGCCTCGTGGAAGATGCGGTCGAGGCGTTCCGCTTCGGCTTGGTAGCGGACTTTTTCGGACCCCGGAACCACCAGCACGCGCACCCCATCGGCCACCTGCTTGCCCTCCATCACCTTTGCAGCCTCGCGGAGGTCCTCGATGCGGCCATTGGTGCAGCTGCCGATGAACACGGCATCGATTTTGATATCGGTCATCTTCATGCCCGGTTCAAGCCCCATGTAGTCAAGCGCGGCACGCACATCTTCCGGACTGTATTCCACAACGCCGTCCAGCGCCGGAACGGTCTGGCCGATCCCCGTCACCATGCCCGGGCTCGTACCCCAGGTCACCTGCGGCTCCAGATTGGAAACATCGATCACCAACGTCTTGTCGAACACCGCATCGGCATCGGAAAAGAGCGTCTTCCAACAGGCAATCGATTTTTCCAGTGCTTCGCCTTTCGGCGCGAACAGGCGGTCTTCGGCCACGACATAGTCGATGGTGGTTTGGTCGGGCGCAATCAGCCCGGCACGCGCGCCAGCCTCGATCGCCATGTTGCAGACCGTCAGGCGGCCCTCCATGGAAAGTGCTTCGATGGCTTCGCCGCAGAACTCAAACGCGCAACCCGTTCCGCCCGCCGTGCCAATCTGGCCGCACAGCTCAAGCACCATGTCCTTGGCGGTGACGCCGACAGGGAGCTTGCCCTTGAATTCCACCTTGAACTGCTGCGGTTTTTTCTGGCGCAAGGTTTGCGTGGCGAGCACATGCTCCACCTCGGAGGTGCCGATGCCAAAAGCAATCGCGCCGAACGCACCGTGCGTTGCCGTATGCGAATCGCCGCAAACAATCGTGGTGCCCGGAAGCGTGATGCCCTGCTCCGGGCCGATAATATGCACGACACCCTGGTTTTCGGAATCCATGCCATAGTACGTGATGCCATTGTCCGCGCAGTTTTTCGCCAGCGCATCGACTTGCGTCTTGGCGACCGGATCGATGATTTCCGTACGACTGTCGGTAGGCACATTGTGATCCGCCGTCGCAAAGGTCAGCTCCGGATGGCGTACCGTGCGGTTCTGCATGCGGAGGCCCTCGAACGCCTGCGGACTCGTCACCTCGTGCACCAGATGCCGGTCGATATAAAGCAATACTTCGCCGCCCGGAAGCTCCCTGACGACGTGCGTGTCCCAAATCTTTTCAAACAGTGTTTTTGTCATGATTTTCACCTAAATTTAACAAGTGCGCGATTATATGCCCCGCCCCCACCCGTTCAAGTTCTATCATTAGGAGTTTCCGGCCAATCCCTCCCCTCCGGAATTTTTTAGACGGGATTGACAGGACGGACAGGATTTAAGGATTTTTATCAACACATGTCAGGAAATGCGGTCTAACTGGTTTGGAAAGGGAGATCCCTCCGTCGGCAACACCGAGGTTCAAATCGCTAAAAAGTTGCCGTGTCAGGGTAAAACCGACCGGCAAATGATTGACATAAAAGCTCGTGATGTCCGGCAGGCCCCGGAACGCGCTCCGGGGCCTAAATATATCCAGCACCATAACCGACCTTTTATTGGATAAGCATCCGCTCTCAATATTCAACACGTGCACCTGCCATGCAAAAAACGCCCGTCCTGCAATCGAGTATCTTGCGATTGATTACTATAATACGGGATCGACCCCTTCTGCCATCGACCTTGCTCTCTCGCGATCCGCCCGGGACATGCCGTTTTTGTCTATAACACGAGCCGTGAGTCGGCATAGGGTCTCCTTGCCATCAACTTTGGCCACAGGAAAAACAACGGCCTCTGAACCGGGAGGGAAAACAACCGAAAACGGCACTACCGTCTTAGAGCATGAATAGCTGGCAATCGGGATATTCCCTTGCAAAAAAACACCATCCCGGTCTATCAACTTCGTCATGATGGCCACGCCGGATACCCGAATATGATCGCCGATGATCTGGGGCTTGACGGAGAACCGGAGTCCAAGGTTCGCCAGATCCTCCTGATGAAAGTCATCCGTCCCCGGCAGATAGTTATTCCGGCCGGATGCGTTTTCCACCACCCTGATCATCGCGGAATTCCCCGACTTTGTGGTTATCCGGGGAGCGGAAAGAACATCCCGGCTTCCATCGGGTTTCAGCTGATAAATCTGAGCCTCTACTTCAATATGTTCGTAATTGACGAAACCTAAACCTGCCATCTCCGCATGGCTCCCCATTGCACGAAGCACAGAAAGCAATTGCCGATAATCGGCCTTCATGGATTTAGACTTTGGATGGAGCACAAAAGGGTGTCCTTGCAATTTCTTTTCGGAAAGATCTGCGACCGCGATCTCCGATCCATCAAGAACAACCTTCCCTTCCCTCTCCAACTCAATGTGGTGATATTTGTTTCGTTTCACTTTTGGTGGCAGATGAAGATTGAGTCGAACCAGCTTCGGATCAATTCCCGCACGATCAATCATTTCGAGAACGGCCAACAGATGGCTTGAAGACACGACCGCCTGTTCCCCGGAAAAAGACACCGCACGAAGAGAGACCGAATAAGACTTCTGCAGCTGTTCTTCCAAACGCTCCAAGCTTACCGGATCATCGTTGAAACGTAGATCCCCACTGTCCAAATCCAGCCCCACGCTGTCCTGCGTGATGTGCTCGTATTGACCTTTCCCGCGTTCTTCCCCGGACACCTTGCATGCCCCCAGAAAAACCAACATTCCAACCGCAAATGTGCAGAATAGTTTCATCCAGACCTCTCTTTATGACATTGATTCAAACAAACTTCTCTTCATTACATTATTCAGGGACTACCCCTTTTTCCCTCGACACTAATATCAAAGGACTGACCCTTTCGTCTATCGAATGGAGACGGAACTTTTGCCAAGACTGCTATAACTGGTTTTTTATCGCAGTATAAGCCAGGTCGCCGTGTGGGAACGGGGGACTTCAATGGGGATGGGTTGACCGATTTCTATCATATAGACGATGATCCCGGAGATCATACGATCGGCCTTTCGAATGGGAATGGAACGTTTGATTTTTCAAAGGGCTCTCTCCTTTTAGTCGATGGGGATTCTGAAAGTCAGACAATACGTACGGGAGATTTTAATGGCGATGGGTTGACCGATCTTTGCCGGATGAACTACGGGACCGGGGCGAATAGTAGTTGGATTGCACTCTCCGACGGCGATGGGACTTTTTCGGTCAAAGAGGGAGAAAATTTCTTGCCAATTGCCAGTGCGCCGATAAGCCCTAATTCGGGAGGAACACAAACGCTTGTTCGGGATTTCAATGGGGATGGGAAAAGCGATCTCCTTAGTATTGTTGGTTACAACAGTCGCTGGCTTGCGATTTCAGATGGTGACGGGACTTTTACCATCAGTACTAACGATGGTGTAATCCCGGGCAATCTTAGTACCGATGCTCCTAATGATAATTTATCGGTCGGTGATTTCAATGGAGATGGGATGCCCGATGTACTACGTTTGAATGCATCGTACAACGGAAACTGGCTTGGATTTAACAGTCACACCCAATCTCGGCTGGAGCTGGTGGAACAGAAAATCCCGAACATTACTGATGCATGGCCGACGATTCAGATTAGTTATCTTCCGCTGTCGGACGGCACTGTCTATGTAAAGGGCAGTGGTGCGCAGTACCCGATCCGCGACATCACTCCAGGATTGCATGTTGTTGCAACGGTGGCGAAAACGAGCAACAGCGATACACTGGCAAATACGGAATTTTACTATACGGACTATACCTATCGTTCGGCGCGCGAGCATATTGGAGGGCGCGGTTTCCTCGGTTTCCAGCAGTTCGAATCCTACGACCGTCAGACCCAGCTCTCCTATGTCAAAACACTCGCGCATGATTTTCCGTTCACGGGAGAGACGCTTAAAAGTGAAACGTTCTATATCCCCGATCCCTTGGCGGATCCGATCATTGCGGAGCCTATTAAAAAGATAGCAAACGAGTGGCTCTATGATACGGTCAGTGGTGGAACGCTATTTGCCTATGTGTCAATGTCGGTCGAGACCAAATGGGAGCTGGGTCAACCTGCCACGCCGATTTCCGTGGTCTCCGCCTGGAACTGGTACGATGAACAGGTTCAGTCGGTGTTTCCAGCAGAACAGCCGGATCCCCTCCCTAACAAAATCATCTACGGCAACGTTGTGAAAACCCTGATGGACTATGATGGTATCGTCGATGGTGTGGGGGTCGTGAAGACCACCGTAAATGCCTATGATGATTGGGTGGATAGCACGCATTGGCTGCTGGGTCGGCTTGACACCTCGACGGTCACCCACGAGGCTGCTGGTCAGACTCCCGTTACACGTTCTTCCGCTTTCGACTATGATGCTACAACCGGCCTGCTCGCGGTGGAGGTCATTGAGCCGGGCGATTCTGAATTTGAGCTAAGGACGGACTATTTTTACGATGCGTTCGGTAACATTAAGCGCAAGCAACTTTCGGGATCCGGCATTGCTACGCACGATGTTGAAGATGTCGACTATGACTCCCGGGGGCGGTTGGTAACGGCGAGCCGCAATGCGCTGGATCATGAAACCACCTTCGACTTCACCGGCCAGAACTATCAGGCGCTCGGAAAGCCATTGTCGAGCACCGATCCAAACCTACTGACCACGGAATGGAACTACGATGATCTGGGTCGCACGGTTTACGAAAAACTTCCTGATGGTACGGAAACGACGCAGACCTACAGCTGGGATGATGGGATAGAGCATGCTGTCCAAAAGCTAGTAACGCAAACCGACGGCATGGCACCGGTGACGATATGGTTTGATAAGCTGGATCGTGAAGTCCGCTCGGAGACGATCAAGGAATATATCGACCCTGTTCTGCAGGTTCCGGCATGCCGGACAACCTACAAGGACACTTCATATAACACCATTGGTCTGATCTCTTCTATTTCCAAACCCTATTCCGGAGCAACGAGCACGTTGCTGTTCGGCTCCTGGCAGGAAGATGGCGATGCCGAGACGCCGGTCTACACCGTAATGGAATACGATGCCCTCAAACGTGCCCGATTCATCACGGCACCGGATGGGACTGTAACGGAAACCGTCTACGACGGGTTGACGACCCAAACCATTGTCGATAGCGATGAGCGCACAACAGGCACTCCGGCGGCGAAAAATCAGGTAACCACCACCGTCAAAAATACGAAGGGCGAGGTGCTCAGCGTTACCGATGCTAACAACCAAACCATTACGTACACCTATGACCCGGTTGGTAATCTGAAAACGACCCAGGATCCGGATGCCAACCTCATTGAAATGGATTATGATATCCGCGGTAACAAGATCGGACAGGATGATCCGGATATGGGCGAGTGGTCCTACACCTACAATACGCTCGATCAGTTGACCTCACAGACCGACGCCAATGGCAATCTCATTGAATCTGAATATGACCTGCTCGGCCGCCCGGAAAAACGCACGAACTGGCTGAAGACCGGTGGAACTCTCAAGAAAGAAGGCACCGCCAAATGGTTCTA
>CBDVCB010000058.1:0-16650 GCA_965372395.1 uncultured bacterium | reverse complement strand
TTTTGTTTTTTATTTCACTGTGTCAACAGCCAGATTGTCGATCGAAAGAATGCCGTCGCCCTTCACGTTTTTCACAAACCCGATGTAGTAGTCTCCATGCGGACCGGTCTTGAAGGTGGCCTCGAATTTTTGGCGCGCGCGCTTCTCGCCGGTTAGGGCCGTGCGCAAAACCCCTGCGTCCTTGCCGCCTTCGTCGGTCGCAACAATCACGCTATGCTGCTTGTCGGCATCGCACAGGTAGTCGAAGGACAAGCGGTAGGTGGTTTCCGGTGCCAGCGGCAGCAGCGCCGGAAGCGTGCGGAAGAGCAACGCCGCCGACGTCTCCCTCGACTTCAGCGAATACTGGCCGTCGAGCGTGTCGGACGTGTAGGGTTTATGGGTTTCCGCAAGGTGTACGCGCATGTTGCCGCGGAAACCATAGACAAACGGCCCCCAGCCTTCGTCGGTGTTCTCGAAGTCCTCAAAGAAATAGTGATCGCCGAAGTCGGTGCGTCTGGTCTTGACCACGCGTACGTCGTCGAAGTCCGCAATCGAGCCCGAGGTACCGGCGGAGGCCTCCAGATAGAGTTCCAGTTCGGTCGCATCCTCCGGCACATCGAACAGCACCTTGATGCGTTGGTAGTTTGTCAGGTATTTGACGCAGTTGTCGCTGTAGTTCTTCACGTTGGTCTTGCCGACCTCGGACCGAACGTCCAAGGGGATCTTTTCCGCCACCTTGTCCCCTATCGTCCCCGTCAAACCGAGTTCCGCAATGCTTGCAAACGGTTCCCCCGAGACCTGGGAGAGCGCCACTAGGCGGACATAGCGCGCCTTGACGGGGCTCGGCAAGTCCACCCCGAACGCCTGCTTGCCCGGCGTGCCTTTGCGGAATACGCCCTTGGCCACTGCGGTTCCCCAGTCGTTCGTGTCCATGCCCGCATAGAATTCAAAATCATGGATGGTGCCATTGTCGTTGTCCGAACGGGGCAGGTAATACAGCCTGTCGAGCACTACCGTCTCGCCCAGATCGATGCAGATTTCGTGCGGATAGGGCGTCTTTTCACTGAACCACTTGGTGTGCCAGAACGTGCCCGAATCGTTGTCGAAGGCATGTCTGCCCAGTCCACCATGCACCTTCTCCGCCGGTTCGTCGCTGTCGACGGAAACCAGTTTCCAGTTGGCCTTCGGGAGCTGGTTTTCCATATCGCCGACCAGCTTGGCTTTGCGAACACCGATTGCCGCCGTTCTTTCGCCGGTCAGTTCCACCCAAACCGAAGCGGAATAGGTTTGCCCGCTTTCGAGGCCGTAGAGCACCTGCGAAACGGTGGCATCCGCGCCGCCGTTGCCGCTGACCCGCAGATGGGTCTGCCCTTTGTCGTCGTTCTTGATGTAGATATGGTTGAGGTGGTTCGTGCTGCTAGTACGCGACCAGATCGTGAAGCCGTGGCTATCGAATCCGGGATCTTTCACAACCGAGCCTTCGCCCCACGCGATCTCCGGCCGCGCAGGCGGCATGCCGTTGTAGACCACATAGGGGGTGCGGGGGAGAACATTGAGGGCAATCTTCCCTTCCACTACGGGAATCTCGCGCACAAATGTGCGTCCTTGGCCAGAGAGGCGATAGAGGCGAAGCGTGGCGGCACCCTCCCAGCTTTCCGGCAGTTCCCAGGTGCTTTTGCCGCCGGCATCGTTCCAGTGGTAGACCTTGGTCGGTTCGTTGGGGCTCCACGGGATAAAGAGCTTGTTGTTTTGCGGCTTGCGCTTCTGGCCCTTGTATTCGGCCGTGGCCAGTAGCTTGCCGTTGCGGGAAAGCTTCACAGTGTCGCCCTCTTCGCGGACCGTCACGCCGCCTTCGAGATCGATGGCACCGTTCTCCCAGCGAAGAACGGGGAAGTGCTGCATGTATTTGCTGGGCAGGTTGACCACATAGGTGTTGCGCAGCCAGACATGCACATCGCGCTCCGAATGCCATCCCATGAACCCAACGTCGAAAGCGCCGCGGAGCATCGGCTCGTGCAGCCAGCTATCTTTCAGGTGGTTCTGGATAAACCGCGGAATGCGGCCCTTCACCCCAAGTCCCGCTGGCTTCGAAGGGCGGTGGAACCATGTGGCGCCGCGTTCCATATAGCCCTCGAATTCCGTGTAGGTTGGCCAGCCATGGTGGTTGAGGCGGTCTACGATCTTGTAGGCATCCCAGCCCTTGCCAAAGTAGACATCCACATAGACCCACTTCAGGTCGGGCAGTTCGGCCGCCATTTCGTCGATGCGCTTATAGAGCTTTCCGGAAACAATGTCGTAGCGTTTGTCGGTATAGTACGAATTGTCCAGCCAGGACCATCCCAGCTTGTTGGTGTTGGCCAGCTCGTAGTCGAAATTGTGCGCTTCCTTGTGGTACTCCGTCGCGTTGATGTGCACGCCCGGGCGCACGTTGAAGTCGGCCATCCGGCGCATGACATAGTTCAGCTCGTCGGCACCGCCGGCGCGTTTGTTGACGTTTCCGCCGTAGTCTGGATGGGCGCTGTCGTAGCCTTCCGACTGGTATCCCTTGAACTGGATATCCTGGGTCAATCCGTCCGTGTAGAGATAGGTCTTCTTCGCGTTGTCGAGCACGCGCAGGAACGGGTGCTGCGCCCAGCTGGCAAAGTTCATTGCGATCTGGGAGTTCACCGTATCGGGCACAAACTCGTAGCCGTAGGGTTTATCCATCACCTGCCGGTAGCCCAACGCACCATCCTGCCAGTCCACTTTGCCGTCTTTGTTGACATCCGGGTTGATAACCACCTTGCACATGGGAAGCTGGAAAACCCCAACCGGCTTGCCTTCAAATACCGGGCGATACGTCCAGACGGGGTTCCACACGTTGCTCTTCTTGAAGCCTTCCGCCTGGACGGTCTGGCTGTAGAGGCGCTCCGTATCGAGCAATACATTGTTATATACCGTAGCGGCCAGCTGATCCGTGTTCAGGATAACGTAGGTGCGCTTCAGTGGTTTTCCATCCATGCCCTTGTCGGTCAGCGAACCCATTTCCTGATCACCCTTTGGAACGAGGTTCGATGCCAGCGCCGCGCCCGCCTGCGTGTCGCGAACCGAGATAAGCGCATGGTTCGGGATCGAGAAATCCAACACCTTGAAATCGCCCGATTCCTTGATCTCGGTCACATCGAATGCCACGACGTTGCCTTCGACCTGGAAGCGCAGGGTCATCGCCACCTTTAGTTCAGGCAGGGTGAGCGTGTAGGTTGCGGTGTTGACCTCCGCCGAACACTCGACGTGCGGAACATAGTTCGTTCCGTTGATGGAAACCTCCGTCAGGACTTCCTCCTGACCATGGAACACCGCTTTACTGGCTTTCCATTGATAGGTAATAACGCGCGGGAATTCCGTGGCCAGTTCCACCATCAGCACGTCGGACTGGATAACCATTCGGTCTGTCGCCGAGGCCACATCCTCTACAAGTGTTTCGTAAAGAGCTTCGAGCGGCGTGTCGGCAGGTGCCACGCGCGCGCCTACCAGCAAAACAACTACAAACGAACACACCAAGGCCATCCATTGATTGCGCTTCATGGTAAATTCCCCTTTTCTAAAGTATGAAAAAAACAATTCAGCCCTCTCTTGCGGACAACCCATTCCAAGGCTGCGCAATGGCTGATTGTAGATAGAATTGAAAAGACCCCCTGAGTCCATGGACCCACCTGTCAATTCCGAAAAAGCTACTTCAGCCGCCATTCGCTTGTCCAGTACCAAACATTTCATTATTCCCAAAATCCAGCCCTCATTGTATTTTACTGGGTCACAGGGTTTACATTTATAAAATTATCATATTTATTACATTTTCGTTGTATGGAAGCCCAATTCGAGGAGTTTTAGATGAGCTGCGATAAAATCCAAGTGCCTTCCGAGGGCGGTAAAATCACCATGCTGGAATATGGCCATCTTGATGTGCCGGACCATCCCATCATCCCTTTTATCGAAGGTGACGGCGTCGGCCCCGAAATTACGACAGCCATGATCAAAATTATCGATGCCGCCGTCGAAAAAGCCTATGGCGGCGAAAAGAAAATCCAATGGATGGAAATCTACGCCGGCGAAAAGGCCAATGCGGTCTACGGCGAGGACACGTGGCTTCCAGACGAAACACTGCAGGCCATCGAGGAATACCGCGTGGCGATCAAGGGCCCGCTCACCACCCCCATCGGCGGCGGACGCCGCAGCCTGAACGTGACCTTGCGGCAGGAGCTGGACCTCTACGTTTGCCAGCGCCCGGTCAAATGGTTCCACGGCGTCCCCTCCCCCGTCCACCACCCCGACCAGGTCGACATGGTCGTGTTCCGCGAAAACTCGGAAGATATCTACGCGGGCATCGAATGGGCCGCCGAATCGCCCGAAGCCGTCAAGATCATCGACTTTCTGCAAAACGAAATGGGCGTGAAAAACATCCGCTTTCCGGAAGACTCCGGCATCGGCGTGAAGCCGGTTTCCAAGAGCGGCTCGCAGCGCCTCATCCGCGCGGCCATCGAATATGCCATCCACAACCACCGCGAGTCGGTGACGATCGTGCATAAAGGCAACATCATGAAGTTTACCGAAGGCGCCTTCCGCCAATGGGGCATCGAGCTGGCCGAAGAGGAGTTCGGCGCCGTCTACCACGGCACCGAAAAGGTCTACAAGCTGACCAACCCGCACTCCGGCAAAGAAATCATCCTCAAGGACTGCATCTGCGACGCCTTCCTGCAAAACATCCTGCTCAAGCCGCAGGACTACGATGTGATTGCCACGCTCAACCTCAACGGCGACTATGTCTCCGACGCGCTCGCCGCCTGCGTCGGCGGCATCGGAATCTCTCCGGGCGCGAACATTAACTACCGCGACGGAAAAGCCGTCTTCGAAGCCACCCACGGCACCGCACCCGACATTGCCGGGGAGAACAAGGTCAACCCCTGTTCGCTGGTGCTCTCCGGGGAAATGATGCTGCGCTACCTGCCGTGGACCGAGGCCGCCGACCTCGTCATCGCCGCCGTCGACAAAGCCATCCAGAACAAGACCGTCACGGCCGACTTCGCGCATATGATGGAAGACGCCAGCTGGCTTACCTGCTCCGAATTCGCCGACGCCGTTGTCGGTAATATGTAAAAAGGAACCACGGAATGGCCTTGTGCAAGGCTTCCGTGGTTTCTGTGCATTCCGTGGTTTGGATTTCTAGCCCAGCACGGACTTTTGCATTTCGACGAGTTCGCCAATGCCTTTTTCGGCAAGGGTCATCATTTGCATCAGCTCATCCTTGCTGAACGGAGCGCCTTCGGCGGTACCCTGCACCTCGATGATTTTTCCGGATTCGGTCATCACAAAGTTGGCATCCACCTCGGCGGCGGAGTCTTCGAAATAGCAGAGGTCGAGAACGGGGACTTCCTTGTGGATGCCGACGCTGATGGCCGCAAGCCCTTCGATGATCGGATCCTCCTTGAGCAACCCCTCCTTCATCAGGCGGCTAACCGCCAGCTTCAGGGCAACGTATGCACCGGTGATCGACGCCGTTCGCGTTCCGCCATCGGCCTGAATGACATCGCAATCGAGATAGATCTGGCGTCGGCCCAGCTTTTTGAGATCGACCACCGCGCGCAGCGAACGCCCGATCAGCCGCTGGATCTCCATGGTGCGCCCGCCAATCTTCCCTCTCGAGGCTTCGCGCTGGGTTCGGTCCTGCGTGGCACCGGGCAGCATGCTGTACTCCGCCGTCACCCACCCGCCGGGGATCTTCTGGAAACGCATCCAGCCGGGTACGTTTTCCTCCACGCTCGCATTGCAGATCACCCGCGTGTTGCCCATTTCAATCAACACCGACCCTTTGGCCGTAGTGATAAAATCCTTGGTAAACTTCACTGGGCGCAGCTCGTCGGCCTTCCGCCCGTCGATCCGCTTCTCCTTGTTATCGACCACAGCATCGAGATCGATTCCACCGCTCAAATTGATTTCTTTTTTCATAGCGGCGCATCGTGAAGGAGAACCAGGCCGATTACAAACGGAAACTAACGCGCCATCACCATTTCCAGCAGGGGAACCTCCCATTCGTCGGGGAAGTCCTTTTTCCAAACAATGATCGAGTGAACCCGCACCTCTTTGATCCGCAGGAGCTTCTTCTCCCATTCTGGACTTGCGTCATTGGATAGCGCACCGATCTTGTGTCCATTTTTATCTACAATAAAAACCCGGTTATCGTTCTCGCCCTGCTTCAAGGAGACGAGATCGCCGGGGTTCAGCTTTGCAATCTCTTGCTGGACAAACTTGGCGTTCGGAACCGTGGCGGGATATCCGATCCAAATATGGGAAAGATCCAATAGAGAATAGCGCAGGCGAAGGTCTTGATCCGGCGGTTCATGGAGCAGACCCGCTCGAGAACGCACAACACCCCGGGCCAACACGGTTGTGTGCGGATTGGGGATGCCACCCAGTTCGCACAACGTTAGCGTTTTGCGGGCTCGCGTCATGCCTACGTAGTAGAGTCGCCGCTCCTCTTCCTGTTGCGAAGCATCTTTTGGGTCTTTCCAAGCACCAAGCATAATGACGTGATCGAATTCAAGCCCCTTGGCCGCATGGACGGTTGAGAGGTAGACTTCGTTTTCGGAACATCGCTCTCTTTGGCGGTCAAACAAGGCTTCATAGATAAAATCGATTGCTTCGGATGGTGTTCTATCGTTGTTGTTGGTTGCATCTTCCCATTCGCAAAGAATTTCATCCATCAACCTGCACCATGGATTGTTTCCCTTGTAGCATTTCAAACCTTGGAACTCTTTTTGCAAACGGGTGGCCGCAACCGTGCCTTGCCGGAGTTGCTTGATAAACGCAATCAGCGCGTTCGGCTCGCGCATTCGGTGCAATGGGGCATTTCCTTTTCCATTCGATACCATGACGGAGGGGATCGCCGCTGTTTCCAGCGCGGCCCGTATCGCGTGGAGCTCTTTCTTTGTCCGCGAAAAGACGGCGACACCCCCACCTGTGCTCCGGAACTCCTTGATCTCGTCCAGAACAAAACGCGCCTGGTGCAACGCATCGGAACACGCCACGATCCGCACCGGCCTCCCGGAGGGGTCGGAGCGGCGGGCGGTATCGATCTGGATGGGATGCTCGGTTTTCATCCGATCCTTGTTGCATGCAATCAACTGGTTGGCTGCGGAGATAATGGCGGGTGTGGATCGATAGTTTTCAACCAGATAGTGCGTGCGGGCACTGTAGTCCTGCTCGAATTTCCGGATAAACCGGATGTTGGCACCTCGGAATGTGTAGACATTTTGGTCGTCGTCGCCAACGGCCAGGATCGAAAGCTTGGCATCCTCGTTTTTCGAATCCAGCGAGCGCCCCGCAATGGCCGAAACCATATCGTACTGGGGCTGGTCGATATCCTGGTATTCATCGATCAGGATGTGGCGGTATCCGGCCAACATCTGCTCGCGCATTTCATCGCGTTCAAGTCCGGGGATATCGCACTCGCCCTTGAGCATGCGGGTTGCGGCGGGAATCATGCTATCCAAATCAAGCATTTCCCCTTTGCCGTCCAGATGGGCGGAAAACGACGCCCCGATGAGGCGCATGGCCAATCCGTGGTAGGTTTGCACGGTCACCCGTGCCGCCTCTTTCCCAACCAAACCGCGTATGCGCTGCCGCAGGCCAACCGCAGCCGCGCGGTTGAAGCAGACCACCAGGATTTCACTGGCTCGAACACGCTCAACCCGAAGCAGGTATGCACAGCGGTGCGCAATCACCCGCGTCTTCCCGGAACCCGGCCCGGCCAGCACCAGCATGTTGTCGTTCGTTTTTGCGGACACCACGGCGATCTGCACCCCGTTGTTCAACTCGTCGACAATGGCTTGGTAGGACTCCGCGCTGGTGGCGCGGTCAAGCATATCCTGCTCCCCGGCAAAATACCTTTTTACAAACTCGGCTTTGCTCATCGTGAAATAGGCGGCGACGAGAGCCAAGGCACTGGTTGTTTTCTGGAGGCCAAGACCGGCGTATCTGTTCATCACGTGAATCTGGAAATTGCGTTCCAGATAATGTTCTTTGAGGGATGAATAATCCCCATGCGTAAAACGGCGGCCCTTGGCGCCCGGCAGGATGGTGATCGTCATCGCCGACCGAAACACCGCCAGCCCCTGCTGGAGAATGATCGTCTTTTGCTCGTGGAGAAAAAGAAGGGCCCGCTCGATGACCGCGCTGAAATCCTTGATTTGCGCCGCAATAAACATATCGGCATGCAAGGCCTCCAGCAACTCGCTTTCGCTAAACTTCACCAAATGCTCGCCGCTGGATGCCGATGGGATTTTGCGCGCCACGGTCTCCAAGACAATTCCCGCCACGGCCTGCCGTTTTCCGGCGGTCTTTTGCAGGTCTCCCCACTCCCTTTGCAATTTCACCCGGTAATGGTCCTTGTCCCGGTACTTCAGTTCGATGCTGCCCCTGTTCCCGGCAAGGCCTTGCCCGTCCAACGACAAGCTCCGGAGCAGATTCCGAAGGGATTCGGGGGCGCTGGAAAAACCCAGATCGAGAAGACGTTGGTTCACGCGCCGGAGACTGAGGACCATCCAGCCCTCGGCGTCGGGTTCCTCCTCGCGCATGGTGGCGATCATCGCATTTTCCAACGCGCAGACATCCGCCAACTTCTTGTCGGAGGAGTTGGCGCAGCGAACCTTGATGTATGCGCTCAACAGCGTGTCTTTCTCGACAATCCCGGCCTTGACCATATCGTTGAGAATGCGCATCACGGGCAAGGTGTCGTGGCGCAACCCTCTGGACGGGGTTTGACCTCCACTCTCCCCCATGGAAGGAAGTTCCGCCAAGTCGTCGGCACTGATCCCCTCGTTGGGATTGCTGTTGAAGATTGCATCCAATATTTCAAGCCACTGCTTCCGCACTCGCTGTGAAAGGTTCAATTTGCCGATTTTTTCAACCGCGTCATCTATGGAGCGCACCAGCGGCTGAACCTGCAAGACCCGGGTTTCGTTCTCATCGCGCTGGACAAAATCCCCGCGTTCAAGCATCGAGACCGCCGTATTGACCTTGGTGGTGGCCATCGGATCGGTCGTATTGAATCCGGCATCCACCTCTTCGTCGCGCAGGATCTCGCCGGCGGTGATCACCACGGCGTCCTTGCCGTCGCGCTTGGCACGGCGCAAGCCTCTCAGAATCTGGGCAATGTCATGGCGGGTCAGCCGCGAGAACGCACTCAGGGAAAACTGGGTCTCGACATCCTGCTTATCGTAGAGCAGCACACAGCGGGCAAGGTCGCGGTCGCGCCCGGCGCGCCCGGCCTCCTGCAAATAGTTTTCCAGCGACCCTGGAATATCGGCGTGGATTACAAGCCGTACGTTCTCCTTGTCGATGCCCATCCCAAAGGCGTTTGTGGCGCAAATATGCTGGATGTTCCCGGCGATGAACTCGTCCTGTATCCGCCGCTTTTCAGGGGCATCCAATCCCGCATGGAACGCTTCGGCCGACAGCCCCGATAGCTGGAGCCATTGGGCCATCTCCTCCGTACCCTTCCGAGTTGCGCAATAGACGACCGAAGCACCGTCCGCCGGGTTCGGCAAGCGCTCCGCGAGCAACTGCTTGACCCGAGCCCTCTTGTCGGCGGAGTTGACAACCTGCACCTCGAATTCAAGATTGGTTCGCTCCGCCCCGCCATCGAAAAGTGTTAGCTCCTGCGACAACTCCTTCCGGAAGTGCTGCTGGATCTCCTCCACGACATCGCACTTGGCGGTGGCTGTGAAGCAGGCGACGGGCGGGCAAGAAACCCCTTGCCGCTCCGCCATTTCGCGGATAAAGCGCGAGGCATAAAGATAGTCCGGGCGGAACGAATGCCCCCAGCGCGACAGGCAGTGCGCCTCGTCGAATATCCAGCAACCAATCTCACGCTCCTTGATCACATTCCTGAACGACACATTCCGAAGTTGCTCGGGGGAGACATACAAGATGGCCACATCGCCAAGACGCACCCGTTCCAGCACATCGCCCCGCTCCGGAGGCGTTAGCATTCCGTAAAGCGCCGCCGCAAAGGTTGCTTCCGTAAGGCGGTTGAGATTGTCCACCTGATCCTTCATCAAGGCCTGCAAAGGTGAAATAACAATGGAAAGCACCCCCAGCCGCTGGTTGCGCACCAGCGAGGGCAATTGAAAGCAAAGCGATTTCCCGCCGCCCGTTGGAAGAATGGCAAGTAGCGGCTCGCTGTTCATCCCGTGGCGGACAATTGCCTCCTGCAAACTTCCCCCGTCGGGCAATGCCGGCTTGGCGCGAAAGTCGTCGAATCCAAAAAACCGCTTAAGCTGTTGCTGCGGATTGTGGTTGCTTCGGCAATACGAACAAACCGGATCGCTACACCCCTTGTCCCGCAAGCGATGGACAGTCCGCACCACCTCCGGGAATCGGTGCCGAACCCAGGGCGGAAGAATGGAGTTGGAGCCCGCCACCCGCAACCACGCCAGCGCATAGGCGACCGACTCGCGCCGTTCGAGCTGCGGAAATTGTTCCGATAACGATTGTCCGGCGGTCGCGCATCCAAAACCGGCCACCGTGGAAGCAAAGTAGTCTCTGGCTTCCTGCCCGCCGAACGGCTCGGCTTCCAATGCCCGGAAAAGAGGTTCCATGGTTTCGGAAAACGCCCACGCATAAAACCGCACCAATCCGCTATCGGAGCCTTGCAGGGTTTTGAAAGCGTGGAATTGATCGCGAAGCAACTGCCCCGCGCCCCGCGCATCGGCAATCGGATCGTTCAACGCGGTACTGAGTAGCCGGTAGTCCTTCACCAAGTGGTGGTACGGATTTTCAGGGAAGGCCACCGGCGAGAGCAGCAGCGTATCGATCACGGGGAGCCGATGCAGGTGCAGCTCCGGAAACCGCTTTCTTAAAACGGGAAGATCGTGATCCAGAATGTTGTGGCCAAGGACATAGTCGACACCCTCCGACAGGCCATCCAGCACCCGGACAACATCGGCTCTTCCAAACCGCCCCTTGAGAAATTGCGCCTCGGTTCCACGCACCGCTCCGACTTTAAGAATCTTCCCGTCGGGAGTCGTCTCCAAATCCAGCAGCAGGCTTCTATTCAAAATCGTTTCCACCACGTCCATACAGGCAAAACCTATAACGAGCACACAAACCAAGTCGATTAGAATAACATAGGCGAGAACCTTTCCGTTCCATGGATGCCTGAACAATAAAAGATAAATGGGTTCTTTTCCTGTTTTCTCTTGGAATCGATCTGGAATTTGAGAGTCTTTGCGATCAACTAAACAAAAAGGGAAGTGCACTATGAAAAGATGGATGGGTCTGTTTTTAACCGTATTGATGATGGGCAGCGCAAACCAGGGATCCGCCCAGAACAATTCCAAGGGCTCTTCCCTGAAAATCGTGTGCAGTGTCTTGGCAGCCGACATCACCCTGACCGTCCACATGCCCGAGGGCGACAAAACCGCCGCAATAGGCACCAGCCCGGTGAAGCTAAAGAAGGGGCAGCGCTATACGCTGTCGATTTCGAAAGAAGGGTACACCCCCTACAAAAACTCCTTTTCTGCAGACTGGGATGGTTTGAAGGAAAAAAGCGTCGTGATGGAGAAGGGAGTAGGCCCCTCAACAAAAAAACACTGGATCGTGGACTTGGAAGATAGTGTGACCATGGAGATGATGCCGATCCCCACCGGCCAGTTCATGATGGGTTCAAACGAAGGGGAGGAGGATGAGCAGCCCGTGCATAAGGTTGTGTTTTCCCGGCCCTTCTGGATGGCGAAGACCGAAGTGACCCAACAGCAATACGCACAGTTCAAAAAAGTGCCCGAAGTCCTCAAGGAAAAAGATGTTCCGATGCCGACCGGTGCGGAACTTCCGGTGTGTGGGGTGAACTGGAACGATGCCATGGCGTTTTGCAAATGGCTAACGACGAACGAACGCATGATGGGACGCCTGCCGGAAGGATATGAATACACCTTGCCGACGGAAGCGGAGTGGGAATATGCCTGCCGCGCAGGATCCGCCGGGGAATTTTCAGGAAAGCTGGACTCCATGGGCTGGTATATCAAAAACAGCTCGGAAAAAACGAGTCCCGTAGGACTCAAAGACCCCAATGCATGGGGCCTGTACGATATGCACGGCAATGTGTGGGAATGGTGCGCCGACTCCTGGTATATCAACTATAAACATGCACCCACCGATGGCTCACAACGCGGATTGGCCGCCAACGAATACGGGGTGGATCGCTCGCAATGGAACGAAGAGGGAAATACCTACCGCTTCCGCAATGGCGACTACCGGGTCATACGCGGTGGAAGCTGGCACTACTCGGCTCGCGCCTGCCGCTCTGCCAACCGCTACTACCACACCCCCAACTATAAGCTCAACTATCTTGGATTCCGCCCCATTCTCATTTGGAACCCACCCACAACAAACGTGGAAGTAACCCGCCGCATTGTTAAGCCTCGTCGTGTTATACAAGCCAACCCGCCTCAATGATAAATCAGAGGTAATACGTGGGCGAACAGACAGAAAAAAAAGGCTACGCGTTCGGAACCTTCAAGGGCGTCTACACGCCCAGCGTGTTAACCATCTTCGGCGTGATCATGTACCTGCGCTTCGGCTGGGTACTCGGAAACGTCGGGCTGGCGGGCACGCTGCTGATTGTGACGCTTGCGACCGCCATCACCTTCTTCACCGGATTGTCGATCTCGGCCATGGCGACGAACATGAAGGTGGGAACCGGCGGTGCCTACTACATTATTTCCCGCTCGCTTGGCCTCGAGGCCGGCGCGGCCATCGGGTTGCCCCTGTTTTTTGCCCGTGCCTTCGGCGTGGCGTTCTATATTGCCGGTTTCACGGAAGCCCTGATGCTGCTGGGCAATCCGCTGCCCATGTTCGACCCCGCCATTAGCGCCAAGATTATTTCCGCAACAACCCTGGCCGGACTAACGGCGCTCGCCTATTTTTCGGCCGATCTGGCGTTAAAGGTCCAGTTCATCATCTTTGCCGCCATCGGCGCATCGCTGGTCTCCTTTTTCATGGGTGCTCCCCCGCCCGAAGCGCTCGCCGTTCCACCGGATGCCGTCATTCCCCCGAAGGCGGCGTTTTGGGTGGTCTTTGCCGTTTTCTTCCCGGCCGTGACGGGGATCGAAGCGGGGCTGGGACTCTCCGGCGACCTAAAAAACCCGGCCAAGTCCCTCCCGCTGGGCACCCTGCTGGCGGTCGCCACGGGATATCTGGTCTACATGATCCTTCCCATCTTCCTGAACAAAACGGTTCCGGATTCAAACCTACTGCTCCTTGATCCGAACATCATGGCGACCGTTGCGCGATGGGGCATCCTGATTATCATCGGCGTATTCGCCGCCTCGCTTTCAAGTGCTCTGGGTGCGCTGCTGGGTGCGCCGCGCACGTTGCAGGCACTGGCGCTCGACCGCGTGATCCCGCGCTTCATCGGCCGCGGCTTCGGCAAAGACAAGGCCGACCCGCGTATCGCCACCGCCCTCTCGTTCGCCGTTGCGCTGGGAGCCGTGCTGCTGGGCAACCTCAACCTGATTGCCCCGATCCTCTCCATGTTCTTCCTGCTTTCCTACGGTCTGCTCAATCTTTCCGCCGGGCTGGAGGGCTTGATCGAAAGCCCGTCGTGGCGACCCAAGTTCAAGGTCCACTACAGCATCTCGCTGCTCGGAGCCGCAGGCTGCTTTGTCGTCATGCTCATGATCAATGCGGGGGCCACCCTCCTCGCGGGCCTTGTGACCGCGCTAGTCTTCTATCTCGTCAAACGCCGCCGGTTGAACGCGCACTGGGCCGACATCAACTATGGCATCCTGACCCTGCTGGTGCGGTTCGCCATCAAGCGACTGGGCAAGCTGAAACCGGACGAGCGCACCTGGCGCCCCAACATCCTGGCCCTGAGCGGTTCGCCAAAATCACGCTGGCACCTCGTCGAAATGGCGCACTCGCTCACCCAGCACAGCAGTGCGCTGACCGTGGCAAGTATCCTGCCGGTGGAAGACTGGTCGGCAGAAAAGGTCCAGTCCATGGAAGAATCGATGCGCGAATACCTGCACAAGCGCGAAGTCGACGCCATGGTCAAGATCTTCCCCTCCCCCGACATGCTCACCGGCGCAAAGTCGCTGGTGCGGGCCTATGGCTATGGACCGCTCACGCCCAACACGATCCTGATCGGCGACTCCGAAAACCGCTCCAATTTCGACGGCTTCGCCGAGCTCATCCGCCTCGTCTACCGGACCCAGCGCAACCTGATCATGCTGCGCGAGGCCGACATTGGCGTGTCCGACGAAGCGGAAACCATCGATGTCTGGTGGGGAGGCAACAAAGACAACATTGGCCTCATTCTTACGCTGGCCTACCAAATCACAAAAAGCCCGGTCTGGGAGCAATCCAAGCTGATCCTTAAAACCATCGTCGAAACCGAAGGGGAACGCGAAGCCGCCAAGGAACGGCTGGATACCTTTATCGAAGAACAGCGCATTCCCGCCGAAACCGAGGTGCTGATCAAACGCCTGCCGAACGTCTTCGACATTATCCGCCAATCATCCGCCGATGCCGGACTCGTCTTCATGGGGATGCGCCCACCAGGTGAAGAAGAGACCATCGAAGACTACAGCCGCTACTACGGCACCCTGATGGAATCCACCCGCGACATGCCCCCGCTCGCCCTCGTACTTGCCGCCGAAGCCATCGAATTCAAGCAGGTGATCGGGATTACGGAAATGGCGTAGCTCCGGGCGCCGATCCGGAGAAGCTCCGCATTGAAATGCGGAACCACAGGTCAGCTCATCCCCAGCGCGGAGCGGATCACGGTCTTGAGTTCGGAGTAGGCGGTGTCGAGATCGTCGTTGACGATTTGGTAGGAATATTCCTTGGCATGTTCCATCTCTTTAACCGCGGTGGCCAACCGTTTCTTGATGACGCCGTCCTTGTCCGTTCCGCGACCGCGCAAGCGCTTTTCAAGCTCTTCGTGCGAGGGCGGCGAAATGAAGATGTCGGTGAAGCCGCGGCGGACCGGGTGGCGGGGGTCGAGGCGGGCAAGCGATTCGCGGATCTGCGCGGCACCCTGCACATCGATATCAAGCAGGATGTGGCTACCTTCCTCCATGGCGTAGACCACGGTGTCTTCGAGCGTGCCGTAGAAGTTGCCGTGCACCTTGGCGTGCTCAAGGAACTCGCCATACTTGATTCGTTCCTTGAACTCCTTCTTCGAAAGGAAATAGTAGTGGACGCCATCCTGTTCCTCGCCGCGCGGCGCGCGGGTGGTGCAGGAAACGGAATATGAAACATTGGGAAACTCGTCCACCAAGCGGTTGCACAGCGTACTCTTGCCCGCGCCGGATGGCGCTGAAACGACCAGCAGCAGCGGGCGCGACGGGTGCGATATGGCGGGCGCCTTTTCTTCGATCAAACCATTGTTGGGAACATCCACGGTGTCGTTCTCCTGCAAAATCATTCGACGTTCTGAACCTGCTCGCGAATGCGCTCCAGTTCGGTTTTAAAGCCCACCACCTGCCGGGTAATCTCCATTTCGTTGGCCTTGGAGCCGACGGTGTTGATTTCGCGGAAGAGCTCCTGGCAGAGAAAATCAAACGTGCGTCCAACCGGTTCGGCCGAGCGCAACAGCTTGCGCGCCTGCCCGAGATGGCTTTTCAAGCGGGTGAGTTCTTCGCTGATGTCGCACCGGTCGGCAAAAAGGGCGATCTCCTTCACCATGCGTTCGTCGGCGGCCAGATCCTCCAGCCCGGCGTCCTCCAGCCGCTGGAAAAGTTTTTCGCGGTAGCTCTTCACCACATGGGCGGAAAGTTCCTTGATGCCCTTCATCCGCTCTTCGAGCAAGGACAAGCGGTTGCGAAGATCCTTTTCCAGCGCCTTTCCCTCGGCAAGCCGCATCTTGGCCAGGCCGCGCAGCGCCTTGGCCATGGCCTGGCCGAGCACGGCCGTCACATGGTCGGCATCGAGGTTTTCCTGCTCGATGGAAACCAGACCGGGCAAGCGGGAGAGGGTTTCCGCGCCCAGGTCGTCCGGTAGCTTTAGCTTTTCCGCGGTTTTCCGGAGGCCTTCGATATACTGCGCAGCCAGCTTGGCATCCACCTTCACCGTGCCGCCCGATCCATCTGCGGCTTCGACGCGCACCATGCCGGAAATGCGGCCGCGCGAGAATTCCTGCCGCACGAGGCCCTGCACCTGGGCATCGAGCGTAATCAAATTGCGCGGCAGGGATATGTTCACATCGAGTTGCTTGCGGTTGACGGAGCTGATCTCCACCGTCACCCGAATCCCGCCGATGGATGCCGAGCCTTCGCCAAAACCAGTCATGCTTTTTATACCCATACTTCTCCTTAGAACTTGAAAACCGAACTAGAATTTAGGATTTTAACGGCCATGTCACGCATTTTGACAAAGGATGGACGCGTCGTGGTTTCGCGGGTGGTTTATGCCGAAACCCCGGCCGCGCGCCTGCGCGGCCTGCTGGGCCGCGCCTCGCTTGCGGAAGACACCGGCCTGCTCATCCGGCCCTGCCGAAGCATCCACATGTGGTTCATGCGCTTCCCGATCGACGCGGCATTCCTCGACCGCGACATGCGCGTGCTGAAGATTGCCCGCAACCTGCGCCCCTGGCAGCTGGCCTTCGCCCCGCGCCAAACCCATTGCGTTCTCGAAACC
>CBDVCB010000057.1:0-16760 GCA_965372395.1 uncultured bacterium | reverse complement strand
TTTTTTCTCTATATCAAGCGCTTGAAATGAGCCAAGTATGGGAGCATTTATTGGCGGAAAGATGCTTGCTTCAAGATTGCGTGGGCGGCAATTTCCGCGCCGCCATTCGGCATGGTTTCGGAGGGAGGCGGCGCGGTTTCGATGGCGGCGAGCGCGGGGGCGAGGTTTCCGGAATAGAGCTCGGCGGCCGGAATGAATGCGTTGCGGCAATAGCGCTCGATGCCCTCAACCAAAACGGGGTATTCGAGAAAGTTTTCCCGATCGGCGTAGATCATGGGTTTGTCGTTGGCGATGCATTCGGAGACGATACCAAAACCGGGCTTGGTGACGACGATGTCAACCGATGCGAGGGCATCGGTAAATGAGATCGTCGCTCGGTCGATGCAGTGGATCCCGGAGCCTTTCCATTCCAGCGGATCGACCGAAAAAAATTCATAGTCGTTCGGCTTGGTGATTTTTTCCAGCGCCCGGGTATCGAGGTTGAGCGTGGTGAAGGAGAGCAATACCCATTTTTTGGCCGAATCCGCACCGGTGGATTTGGCGATGTGTTCGCGGCGGTCGGTGCCGGGTTTGGCGAGCAATGGGAGGTCGATCTGGTTTGGGAAGGCGGACATGGGTTCGGCGAAGGGCTGGCGCAGCAAGAGGTCGGTCTCCCGGTAGACGTTGCGGAATTTTTCGACATAGGTTTGCCAGCGGGGATCGTGTTGCACGAAATCGGAGTAGATCCAGTCCCAGCCAAAGTTTCCGGTGGCGATGGCGGGCACGTTGGCGCGCCTTGCCGCCTCTAGGGGAATGGCCGGAATGTCGGCTACCACTATCCCGATGTTTTCGCGGTTCATGAAATCGACCTCTTGGGCGATCAAATCCTGTTCGTGCGAATAGAGCTTTTTCACCGCGTGCAGCGAGGCCTCCAGATCAACCCGAATCGAATCTTTCTGAGCCAGTCCTGTATCGAATGCCCCGCCCACCATCCTGATTGCGGGGGGCAGGCGGCTTTGCATGAAGGCCAAGGGTAGATCGGTTTTTACAACGATTGGAATTTTGGGAGCTACTGAATGCAGGGCATTGATGATGTCGCAGGAACGGGTGCCATGGCCGTAGCCGTGGGCGGTGATGTAGTAGGCGAGCTTTTTCATCCGAGAGCAATTCCAATGATGAGGGCTATGATCATGGCCAGCGTGACGCCGACTTTGAGGAAGATGACGCCGAGGCGGGCGAGCACCGCGCCGAAGGCGACGTGCGCGGCGTGGTCGGCCTTCTTTATTTTTGCGTGTTCAACCCAAAAGGCGCAGCCGAAACTACCCAGCAACATACCGAGCAGGTTTCCAATGATTGGAACCGGAATAAAGCCGCCGAGGATCATGCCAAGAAACCCGCCTCCGAGGGCGGCCCATCCGGCGGCCTTGGAACCGCCGCGTTTTTGTATGCCCCATGCCCCGGCAAGGGCTTCGAGGATTTCGACGCCGATGCACAGCAACAGGAATGCGATAAACGTTCCGATGCTTGGGAATTCCGGCCAGCGAATCCATGCCAGCAGTCCGGTCGCGAGCAGTACCGCCCATGTTCCCGAGAGCGACAGGCACGATATGACCAACCCACCGATGCAGATTAGGCTTGCGAGGGCATAGATGAAAAACGCACCGGTCGCTTGCCAGTCCATCGGAACCTATCCTTTGATGGAGTCGGCCCATTGCGCAAGCAGGCGCGCGCCGAAGAGGGTGGCGCCGGGGGCTTGGTATGGCTTGCCCGATTCGAGCCAAGCGGTGCCGGCAATGTCGATATGCGCCCACGGAATCCCTTCGGGAACGAATTCTTGCAGGAATGCGGCGGCGGTGGCGGTGCCTGCCCCGTTGGATTTGCTGATGTTCGAGATGTCGGCGAAGTCGCTTTTCATGTCGTCGGTATATTCTTTGTAGATCGGGAGCTGCCAGAGGCGTTCCCCGGCGGTGGAAGCGGAGGCGATCAGGTTGCCGACGAGCTGGTCGTCGTTGCCGAGCACGGCGGATGCGGCGGCCCCGAGTGCGCCAATGACCGCGCCGGTGAGCGTGGCCAGATCGACGATGGCGGCGGGTTTCAGGTCGGCAGCCATGCCAATGGCGTCGACGAGCACGAGACGGCCTTCGGCGTCGGTGTTGAGCACTTCAATGGTTTTTCCCTTGTAGGCCGTGATAATGTCGCCGGGACGGATGGCGTCGGAGCCGGGCATGTTTTCCGCCGCGCCGAGAATGCCGACAACCGGGGTCTCCACCTTCATGCGGGCAATCATCTGCATGGCGGCGAGCACGGCCATGCCGCCGCATTTGTCGTAGCGCATCCAGCCCATGCCTTTGCCGGGTTTGAGCGAGATTCCACCGGAATCGAAGGTGACGGTTTTCCCGACCAGAACGATCGGCTTGGCTTTCGTGTTGGTTCCGGCATGCTTGAGGATGATCATTTTCGCACCCTTTGCACTGCCTTGGGATACGGCGAGAATTCCGCCGCACCCTTTTTTCGCGAGTTCCGCATCGCCGAGAACCTGGCAGGAGAGGCCGTTTTCCTTGGCCATCTTTTTTGCCCATTTGGTAATGTTTTCAGGCGAGGCCTCGTTGCCGGGGGAGTTTGCGACGTCGGCGGTGGCCAGCAGCGATGCGCCTTGCGCTTCGGCGGTTTTGATTGCGCTCCGATCCTTCACCGCACCGGCAAAGACGAGGGTCGGTGCGGCTTTCTTTTTTTCATCCGTCTTAAACATGGAAAACCCGTAGGAGCCCCAGTAGGCGCCGCGACCGGAAAGGAGTTGATAGTCGGCTTCGGAAACACCCTTGATTTTCGCATGGGAGGCGAGGGCGAAGGATTTAAGCCCGGCGGCCTGTCCAGCGCGTATGGCCGCTGCCGCGGCCTGTTCGAGCAGGCCATTGTGAAAGTCCTTGGCTTCGCCGATCCCGGCGACGATCAATTGCTTTGCGGCAATTTTTCCAGCGGTCGGGAACGTGGCGGTTTGTCCGGCCTGCCCCTTGAAGGCGGAGTGCTTTGCGTACTCGGTGGCGAGCTTCTTCAGTTGGGTGTTCCCGGCGGGAAGCAAGACCTCTGCTCCTTGGAAGAATACAACGGCGGCATCTTTCTTTTGTTCGGTTAGCGGGGTGGGGGAAATGGTGATTTTCATTTTATTCCAGTCCTTTCGGTCGTTTGGCGTTAGGGTTTGCTGGACGATTGTTGACGGCAAAGCCGGAGAGGGCGATGGCTTCTTCGATGTTCATTGTGCGGATGGTTCTGCTTTGGTAGATCACGGTGATCGTCCGGTTTTCTACGTTGAAGGTGCTGTTTGAGATTCCAGGGATGCCCTTGATCCGGCCTTGGATGTATGCCCCGGCGGCGGGTGTTGACATTTCGGGGACGGAGTATTCGGCAACCTGCACTTCCTGACGGAAGCAACCTTGGGTAAGAAATAGCAATGCGGCGGACAATGCGAGGGTGAAAAATTTATTCATTCAATCTTCCTTTGTGGTGTTTAGGCGTAGTTTATAGTTCATGCATGAGTCGATAACGATAGATTTTGATCCATTTTGGCGGGGATCCGAATCCTTCCTCCATGAGATAGCGGTATCGCTGGATCTGGCTGACAAGGTCGGGAAAAATCTCGTCGAAAAGGTAGGTGAATTCGCCATAGACCTCGTCGGCTTCCTTGAAACGTCCTTGTAGTTGATAGGCCAGTCCCAAGGAGATCATAGGGCCGGGGCTGTCGGGGAATTCCTTGCGAACGTCGCGGAAAAACGGTTCGGCTTCTTCGGGTTTGTTGTTCGTCATCAGGATGTTGCCGACCAGCAGCCGGGCCAAGCCCGCTCGTTCGGGATAGGAGTTGATAATCAGCAAGCCACTCCGGAGGGCTTCTTCCATGTTCTTGCTGGCATAGGCGCTGTTTACCTGCGCGTCAAGCACGGCGAAGGCGGGCGCTTGGCTATGCAGGCTATAGATCGTGCGGGTTGCCCATGCGGCGAATAACGTGGCCGCTATGATGGCGGCATCAACCCGGTTGAATCGGTTTTTCCTGGAGATTTTGGACAGGAAACCCGGGGGGGCGTTTTTGGAGTAGTCGCGGTAGTGGTGGGTCTCCATGAGGCTGATGATGAATCCGGCCATGGCGGGGTCTAGTTCCAAGGTGCTGTGTTCTTCGATTGAACGGGTATGCCATTCCGTGAATTCCTGAAGCATCAGCCGGGTGAAGTCGCGGGTGATCGGTCCGTCTGAATCGTGGGTTTCAAGGATTCCAAGCAGAAGCATTTGCTGGAGCAAGGGGAATTCATGCCCATCGGGAACCATGGTGCGCCACGATAAAACGTTGTGCCCGCCGGGCAGGGAGCTTGAATTGCGTATTTGGTCGAGCACCAAGCCCTTTTGCGGCTCGGGAAGTTGGCGCCAAAGCAGGGGGGTTAGGGTTGGAAACCCCCTGAACTGGATCAGTGTGCTTCGGATATAGGCATTGCTGTATTGCGATGTTCCTTCATTCCAAAACTGGGTGAGCAGGTTGTTTTCCAGTGTGTCGTGCTCCTCGCTGAAAAAAGGATCGCGGTTTGCAAGGTCGGGGGACTGCTCCCGCAGTCGGTTCAGCGCCTCGATTTCCGTCAGCAGCAGCACGGTCAGGTCGACGGTGGCGAGTTCGGATTCATAGAATTCGGGAGTAAAAGGTTCTTGGCTGTTTTGCCAATAGTGAAGGCCGCGGCGCTTGGGGTCGAAGTGGTGAAGCAGCCACTGCAGGTGCCGCCGCAAAAGAGGAATGGCTTCGGAAAGAAAGCGGGGGTTCTTTCGCGTTTCCCATAGTTTTTCGGCGGTTTTCGCGAGTATGGGTTTAGGCGCTTCGAGTACGGAAAAGCTTTTATGCGGCGCGTAGGCCACCGGGATTGCGCCGGCGGTGTTTTGCAACTTGAGCACCCCGAGGAAAAGTTCTTCGGCGGTGTCGGCATCGAACTGCCGCCAGGCCAGGGCGAGGGCATGGATTTCGTTGGTGTCGAGCCGAGGGGCGCCCTCCGCCTTGGATTGGCTCCACCGGGTGGGGATGGCTCCTTCCGGCGGGCGGATTGCACGCATCATGCATTCGGCGCTGATCACCGCCAGCGCATCGTGGCGGGTCATTCGTTCAAAGAGTTTGGATGCACCCGCCCGGCTTTCGAGTTCGGCTTGCAGATGGGCCTCGATATCCCGTCCAAGATAGTCCTCGGCAACCTGTGCGGCATCGTTGAATAGGTGCGCCTTGGTCACGAGGCAGAAGTGGCCATCGCGAACGGCGAGCAAGGCCGGGATGGTGTCGGCCTCCAGCCATTGGAATCCATCGGTTTCCTCGGCTGGCCTTTCGGAGATAAGAACAGGCGCGGGGATGTCGGAAAAACGCCCCCACAGCACACCCGGTTCCGGGGTGAATATCTCGGCGGCACACGCACGTTTCCGGTGTTTATAGTAGCCGCAGAAACCGTTGAACATTAGGTTGATGCGGCTGTTTTGCGGGATGGGAACCTGCAGGGACCACTCCGGAGATTCCAGATTGGGGCAAATGCATCCGACGGTTCCCGTGGTTTGAAAGAAATAGCCGCCGTTTTTCTCGCGGAAAGCGGTACCGCAACCCCGTGGCTCGAGCGTCCATTCCAAAAGCCACGGATGGGATGGGTAGGATCGGAAGATGGAATTCATAAGGGGATAGTGTTTGCTTCGGTGTGATTCTTCAAGCGAAATAAACAATTGCGGCCCATGCGATATTTTTATCTATTAGCGTTGACGGGGGCGGGTAAGTTGCTATTAATTCTTCGCTTTTACCGATATAATAGGTGAACTGTGTTTTGCTATAAATAAGGAGCCCCATGGGTACTTCGAAGAAAAAGACCGCCAAGAAGAAAGTTGCCGCCAAGAAACCGGCTACTCCAAAAAAGAAGGCTGCCGCCAAAAAAACCGAGGAAAAGGCTCCGGCGAAGAAGGCGGCCAAGAAAGCTGCGACGGGCAAGGAAATCGCACCGATCAAAGTCGCCAAGAAAGCGGCCGCACCCGGCAAGGCCATCCCGCAAAAAAAGACCGTAAAGAAAAAGGTCGCCGCAAAAAAAACCGCGAAAAAGGCTCCCGCCAAGAAAGTGGGGAAAAAGGCTCCGGTCAAGAAGAAGATCGCCCCGAGGACGGGCAAGGAAAAGGTTGCCAGTGCCCAGCTGGCGGCGCTCGATGAGCCCAATGCGGTTTCTTTGATGGATCGCGATGAACGCAACGACCGCATCAAGGACCTGATGTCGCTGGCGTCCGACCACGGCTTCCTGACCTTTGAAGACATCAACGAAGCCTTCCCGGAAGATATGGTTGTGGTGGAGGATGTCGACAAGGTGGTCGCCCTTCTCCAGAGCATGGAAATCGACATTATCCGCCAGGACGATGTGGAAGAGTACCAGGCGCGCATGGAAAAGGAACAGGCCGACAAGCAGAGCGCCCGCAGCGACGTGCTCGACGACCCTGTCCGGATGTATCTCAAGCAGATGGGCCAGGTTCCGTTGCTCACCCGCGAGCAGGAGGTGGAGATTTCAAAACGTATCGAAGAGGCGGAAATTGCCACCACCGGCATGTTCCATCGCCTCGGGTGCGCCACCGATGCCTATCTGGGCGTGATTGATCGGTTGGAGCACGGCAAGGAGCGTTTCGACCGCATTATCTCCGACAAGCATGTGGAGTGCCGCGAAGACTATTTCAACGATCTGCCCAAGGTTCTCCGCGGCATCGACCGCAACGGCGAGTTGAAGCTGAAGTATTTCCACGACTACTCGAAAGCGAAAAAGGATAGCCCCGAGAAGAAGAAGGCGATCAAGATGTTCAACAAGGCGCAAGAGCGGCTGACGGAATACTACAAGCAACTGCACTTTAAGCAGAAGGCCATCGAGGACATTATCCCCGAGGTCGACAAGCAGCACAAGAAGATGAAGCATCTGCTCGACGAGGTGGTGCGTTTAAAGAAAAGCCGGGCCAAAAGCGCGGCATCCGATCTGCGCGGCATCCGCAAGGATATCCGCGATCTGGAATCCTACCTCCAGATGGATCAGGCCGAGTTCATGCAGCAATTCAAAGAGCTTCGCATTTGGATGCGGAAGGGACACAAGGCCAAGACCGAGATGATCGAGGCCAACCTGCGTCTCGTGATCAGTATTGCCAAAAAATACACCAACCGCGGACTTTCCTTCCTCGACCTGATTCAGGAGGGCAACATGGGGCTGATGAAGGCGGTTGAAAAGTTCGAGTATCGCCGCGGCTACAAGTTCAGTACCTACGCCACATGGTGGATTCGCCAAGCGATCACCCGCTCGATTGCCGACCAGGCGCGTACCATCCGTATTCCGGTGCATATGATCGAAACCATCAACAAGCTCATGCGCATCCAGAAGCAGCTGCTCCAGGAATTCGGCCGCGAATCCACTCCGGAGGAGCTTTCCGACGAAATGGATCTGCCGGTGGAGCGCGTTCGCGCCATCCTGAAAATTGCGCAGCAGCCCATCTCGCTGCAGAGCCCTATCGGCGATAGCGACGACACGCATTTTGGCGATTTTATCGAGGACAAGGCCGCCGAAAAACCGGACGAAATGACTGCGTTCAGCCTGCTCAAGGAAAAGATCGGGGACGTTCTGCAAACCTTGACCGAGCGCGAGCAGGAAGTACTCACCTTGCGCTTCGGATTGGTCGATGGCTATCCGCGCACGCTCGAAGAAGTCGGTCGCAAGTTCAACGTCACCCGCGAACGCATCCGCCAGATCGAGGCGAAAGCCCTGCGCAAAATGCGGCACCCCACCCGTATCCGCAAGCTGGAGGGATTCCTTGACGGGGGTGAATAAAACCATCATCAAGCGCGACGGCCAGATTGTTCCACACGATCGAAGCCGCATCGTCAACGCCATCTTCAAAGCCGCCGCCTCTGTCGGCGGCTTTGGCTTTGAAGAGGCGGAACGGCTTTCCCTGGTGGTCGAGCAGCGCACTGCGGAAAGCTATGCCGAACAGGTTCCAACGGTTGAGGATTTGCAGGATATCGTCGAATCGGTGCTGATGGAAAACGGGCACACCAAAACCGCCCGCGCCTACATTATCTACCGCCACCAGCGCACCGAGATGCGCACGGCGCGGCCCGGGGCCGTCGAGGCCACCGACAACATTCCCTACAAACGCATCTACGAGGTGCTGCGCTGGAACATGGAGCACGGTTGCGAGTCCATTGCCGGGATCAACCGGATCATTGAAGAGGGCGCATACCCCGCGTTGGTGGCGGCGTGCGAAGAACGCTACGCCAACGAATGCCGCGCGGCGAGCCAGCGGATTCTGGAGCATGGCGACGGGGTCCGGCTGATCATTGTCGCGGGGCCATCGTCGTCCGGCAAGACCACCACCACGATCAAGCTCGAAGAGCAGCTTTCCAGCCAAGGAAAAAAACTCAAGGCCATCAACGTCGACCACTATTTCTTCGACCTTGAACAACACCCAAAGGACGAGTTTGGCGACTACGACTATGAAACACCGCAAGCGCTGGACATCGATTTGATCAATGAGCATTTGGAACGGCTGCTCGCAGGCGCGACCGTCAAGATGCCCCACTATGATTTCCATACTGGCAAGCGAACATTGAACGTGCACGAAATGCAGCTGGACGAAGACGAGATTCTGCTGATGGATTGTCTGCACGGACTCTATTCCGACATGACCCGCAGCGTTCCCGATTCCCTTAAGTTCCGTCTCTATATCGAAACGCTCGGCCAGCTGCGCAACGATCGGGACGAGTTCATGCGCTGGGCCGACCACCGCCTCTTGCGCCGCATGATCCGCGACAGCTGGAGCCGCAACCACGATCCGCTGGACACGCTCACGCATTGGCACTATGTCCGCAAGAGCGAGTTGCAGAATATTATCCCCTTCATTGGAAACGTCGATTTTCTCGTCAACAGCGCCATGCCGTACGAATTCCCCGTGCTCAAGAACAAGCTAATGCATTTCTTCCCCGAGGCGATCAATCTATACCGGAACGACCTCAAGCGGCAGGATGCCTATCTCCGCGCCCGGCGCATCATGCAATTCCTTGAACCGCTCCATAGTGAAGTCGACGAAACCTGCATCCCTTCAAGCTCCCTCTTCCGCGAATTCATCGGCGGCAGCGACTACGCCTATTGACAACAAACTTTAAAGGCTCAAATCCCCATGGATGCGCAGGTGGCTGCGCTCCTTTGCGATGTGCAGCTGCTTGCCGGGGAAGGCCGCGGGAAGTTTTTCCGCTAACATGGCCTGCACGTTGTCGCGCAGCTCAAGCTTGAGCTTCTTCGGGATGCGCTGGAGGGTGGAGAGGTGGATGTCGACCACGTAGCCCGGCCCGATCTTGGAGCCGAATCCAGCGGAGTACGAGGCGCCGACGTTGAAGAGCCCATCCATCTCGGGGTTGGAGGTTGCGCCTTTGGGCGAGCGGGCGGGGTGCCGGTCGAAGCGCTCGCCATAGGCGGCTTCGAGTTTGGCGTCGATTTGGTCGAACACGCCTTTGAGTCTCTTTTCCCATTCCTTTGCCTTTATGTGCCGCATGCCTCGAAGGAAACGAATCCGGCACCAAATGGCAAGCTGGATGTTGCGGTTTGTTTTTTTTATGGGGGGGCGAGGTTGACATACGGCGGCGTTTCCCTATTCTTTCGCGAAATTTCGTATAAATGGGTCTATAAACTAACTATGGAGGTTTAAGCATCATGAGTGCTCCCACAAACAACAAGAAGCTGCTGGATTGGGTGGCTGAAATCGAAGCAATGTGTACCCCGGAACAGATCGTTTGGTGTGACGGTTCCAAAGAAGAATACGACCGCCTGATGGTTGAAATGGTTGAAAGCGGAATGGCGATCAAGCTGGACGAAGAAAAGCGTCCGAACAGCTTTGCCTTCAACTCCGACCCGTCCGACGTGGCACGGGTCGAAGGCCGCACCTATATCGCTTCCGTCAAGGAAGAGGATGCCGGACCGACCAACAACTGGATCGACCCGAACGAGCTTAAGGAAACCATGCGGAAGCTCTACGCCGGCTGCATGAAGGGCCGCACCATGTACGTGATCCCGTTTTCCATGGGTCCGGTCGGTTCCCCGATCGCCAAGATCGGCATCGAAATCACCGATTCCCCCTACGTGGTGGTCAACATGCACATCATGACCCGCGTCAGCCCGAAGGTGCTCGAAGTCCTCGGCGACGAAGGCGAGTTTATTCCCTGCCTGCACTCGGTCGGTTCCCCGCTCGAGCCCGGCCAGGAAGACAGCCGTTGGCCCTGCGCCCCGATCGAAAAGAAATACATTGCCCACTTCCCGGAAGAAAACCTGATCTGGTCCTACGGTTCCGGATACGGTGGCAACGCCCTGCTGGGTAAGAAATGCCTGGCGCTGCGCATTGCCTCCGCCATGGCCGGCCGCGAGGGCTGGATGGCCGAGCACATGCTCATCCTGCGCTTCACCAGCCCGGAAGGAAAACAGTTCCACATTGCGGCGGCCTTCCCGTCGGCATGCGGAAAAACCAATCTGGCGATGCTTCAGTCCACCGTGCCGGGCTGGAAAGTAGAAACCGTTGGCGACGACATTGCCTGGATGAAACCCGGCGACGACGGCCGTCTGTACGCGATCAATCCAGAAGCCGGATTCTTCGGCGTAGCCCCGGGAACGGCAGAATACTCCAACCCGATGGCACTGGCCAGTTGCCGCAAGGATGCCATCTTTACCAACGTGGTCGTTACCGACGATGGCGATGTGTGGTGGGAAGACATGGGCGTTGAGTGCGAAGGCGGAACCGATTGGCTGAACCGCCCGTGGAAGCCCGGAATGAAAGACGAAAAGGGTAACGCCATCAAAGGTGCCCACCCGAACAGCCGCTTTACCGCGCGTGCTGCTCTCTGTCCGGTACTTTGCCCCGATTGGGAAGACCCGGCCGGTGTTCCGATCGATATCTTCGTGTTCGGCGGAAAGCGTTCCAACACTATGCCGCTCGTACACGAAGCATTCAACTTTGAGCAGGGCGTATACATGGGTGCAACCGCATCGTCCGAGCCGACCGCTGCGGCGCTCGACCTGGGGAACGTAAGCCTGCGCTTCGATCCGTTCGCCATGACGCCGTTCATTGGCTACCACGCTGGCGACTACATGCAGCATTGGTTCGACATGGGCGAAAAGCTGGGCGACAAAGCCCCGCGTTGCTTCTACGTCAACTGGTTCCGCAAAAACGAAGACGGCAAGTTCATCTGGCCCGGCTTCGGCGAAAACTCCCGCGTCCTCAAATGGATGTGCGATCGCGTCGAAGGCAAGGTGGGTGCGGTTGAAACCCCGATCGGCCTGATGCCGCAAGGTGATGACTTGACCCTCGATGGGTTGGACATCCCGGCCGAAGACTGGGCGGAACTGATGAAGGTCGACACCGATCTCTTCAAAGCCACCCTGGCCGATGCCCGGGAATACCTGGCGAAGTTCGGCGATAAGCTTCCGGCGCAGATGAGCGAACAGATGGATGCTCTTGATGCCCGTCTGAACGGCTAATCCAATCTCCGGATTGGAAATAAAAAAGCGTCCCGTTTCGGGGCGCTTTTTTGTTTCCATGTAGCAGGATTGGCGATCTCTCCTACAGAAAACCCCGCCATTCGGCGGGGTTTTCTGGAAGTCCATGGCCCGCGAATGCGGGCCGTGTTGTCGTTAGGCCATTCGGTCTTCGATCTTGTTCTTCTTGCAGTAGAAGGCATAGGCGGCGATGACCACGAAGCAGACGACTGGAACGATGTAGGATTTAGCTGCGGCTGCGCCCAGTGCGGCACCCTCGCTTGCGGCCCCGTCGAGGAAGGTGTCGATCAGCCCACCTTGGAAGGTCGTGATGAGTGCGCCACCGAGGATGGCCATGATGAGGCCGGAGGCTCCGAGCTTGGTGGCTTCGCCAAGTCCGCGCGATCCCAGACCGAAGATGGTTGGGAACATGAGCGACATGCAGGCTGAAATGGCCACGAGGCTGTAGACCCCTATAATTCCCCCAGCAAAAATGACGGAGCTACAAAGGATGATGCCGCCAATGGCCGCAATAAGCAACAGCGTGCTGGGCTTGAACCGAAGCATCAGTGCCGAGAATATCCAGCGGGAAATAGCAAAGGAAATGATGGCGCCCATGTGGTAGTTCATGGCTTGACTGTTTCCAATATCCAATTGGCCGGTAATGTAGTGGAGCGTGTAGGTCCAAACCGTGATCTGCGCCCCAACGTAGAAAAACTGGGCAATCACTGCGAAGACATAGTTTGGGGTGGTAAGCAGTTGCTTAACGGTGATGGAAAAGTGTGTTTTTGAATCGTGTTCAGCGGCGCTGGGCATCTTCTTGTTGGAGGCAATCAGTATCCAGAGCACAATCAAAACCAGTGCGGCGATGAGATAGGGGGTCATAACAATCGAAAGCTGTTCGGTCTGGAGGGCATCGAGAGCTGCGGCATCCATCCCGTCGGTTGCATTTGCATTTACGACATCCAGTTTTCTAAGAATAGCAAATTTACAGACAAACAATCCAATCAGGGATCCGACCGGGTTGAAGGATTGCGCAATATTTAGGCGTTGCGTGGCGGTTTCTTCTGGCCCCATGGCAATGATATAGGGGTTGGCACTGGTTTCTAAAATGGAGAGGCCGCCAGCGAGAACAAAGAAAGCAAAAAGGAAGGGCACATATTCTTTCATGTTACTTGCAGGGTAGAAAAGTAGTCCGCCAACGATATACATACCTAATCCAAACAGGATGCCGACCTTATATCCATATTTCCGGGCAATGATCGCACCCGGAATGGCAAGGCAGAAATAGGCGCCATAGAAAGCATTTTGGATCAGGGATAATTGAAAGGTGCTAAGGTCTGTGAAAATATCTTTGAAGGCCTTGACCAGCGGGTCGGTCATATTGTTGGACAGACCCCACATGGCAAAGCAGGTTGAAAGTAGAAGAAAAGAGAAGAGTATGTTTTTTGGCACGATTGCTGGTTTGTCGTTCATTTTTGCGCTCCTTGGTTCTTGTTGCATCTCAACGATAATATCTTTCAATACATGATCACACATGGGATCATATCCTCACATGATTTGAAATTAAAAAGGAGAAGAACATGCTCAAAGGAATCGACCCGGTCATTAGCCCCGAACTCTTGAAAATCCTCGCCGAGATGGGCCATGGCGATGAAATCGTCCTCGCCGACGCCCATTTTCCGGGCCACACGTTTTGCCCGAAGAACGTGCTGCGCGGCGATGGGTTGCAGATTCCTGATCTGCTCGAAGGCATCGTCCCGCTTTTTGAACTCGATGCCTATGCGCCGCCGCTGGCGATGATGGCGGCGGTCGAGGGCGACGAACTCGACCCGCAGGTGGAAGCCGACTACATGGCGGCCATCCGCAAGTCCGCACCGGATGCCCCCGCGCCGGAGCGCATCGATCGCTTTGCCTTCTACGACCGCGCCGAAAAGGCCTATGCCTGCGTGGTCACCGGAACGACGGCCAAATATGGCAACATTATCCTCAAGAAGGGCGTAACCCCGCAGGGCTAGCGAATACGTAGCGCAAGCATGGTCATGTCGTCGTACTGCGGGGTGTTACCTGAAAATTCGAGGACGTTTTTGCGGATGTTCTCGAGCAGATGCTGTGCGCTAGAATCGGTCATATTCTGGATGCTGAGCAACAGGCTGTCGATGCCCCATTCGTCTCCGTTGCTGTTCATGGCCTCTGTGATTCCGTCGGTGTAGGTGACGATCAGGTCGCCGGGGCGGAGCGAAATATTGTGGGTTTCAATGGCTTGGCTGAAGATGTCGTTGTCGACGAGGCCGATGGCCATTCCTGTGGTGTTAAGCTGTTCGGTGCTGGACCCGCCCTTGCGAACCAGGATGGGGGCCTCGTGCCCGGCGCGGGCAAAACTGAGTTGGTGGGTTTCGAGATTGAGCACCATGTAGAGCATGCTGATGAACATGTCTTCGGCGAGGTTGCTGCTCAATGTGGAGTTTAATGAACAGAGCATGCTGGCCGGATCATAGACGTTGGAGGCGTCGACGCGCAGCACGCTGCGGCAGACCGCCATCATGAGTGCGCCACCCACCCCTTTGCCGCTTACATCGGCGATGGCCAGACCGATATGCTTGTCATCGATTTGGATGAAGTCGTAGTAGTCGCCGCCGATTTCCATGGCGGGGTGGTTGAAGGCGGCAAGTTCGATGGTGGGGTAGGAGGGGAGTTCCTGCGGTAGCAGCGAGTTCTGGATTTGCTGGGCAATCTGCATGTCGCGGTCAAGCTGCCGCTTGTCTTCGAGCGCCTCTTGCAGCCCGGCATAGTGGATCGGCACGGAGGCCTGGGCCGCGAGGGCCTGGGTGAGGTTGAGGTCGGATGGCGCGAAGCGCCCCCCGTTGGTGCGGTTGATCAGGGTCATTACCCCGATGGTGTGGTTGCCGAAGCGCATAGGGACCACCAGCATGGTCTGGATTTTCAGGAAGTCGAAACGGTGTCGGGGCACGCGCGCGTCCATTTCGGCATCTTCGATGAGAATGGAGTTTCCGAGAACCGCGGCTTCGCCGATCAAGCCTTTTCCCAATGCGATCGGGGTTTCGCGCACCAGCTTCTCAAGGTGACCGGTTGCGCCCGATTCGTATTCCTGGAGGCCAGGGTTTGTTTCGAAGGGAGGCGGGAAAACGCCGGAGATGGCGCGCGCCTCTAGCTGATGGGTCTTTGTGTTCATCAAATGGATTGCGCCGGAACTGGCTTTGCAGGTGCGCACGGCATAGTGGATGACGCGGGTGAGCAGGTGGTCCATCTCGACGGTTTCCGAGTCGGCAAACACCTCCCCAACATTATGCACGAACCCGAGAGTGGCCTCCTTTTCCTGCAGCAATGTATCGCGCTCATCCTTCAGCTTGCGACGGCTTTGGTAGCCACCAAACAAGACCATGGAAAACAAAGCGGCCAGTAGCCCGAGGAAGATAGTCAGCCAGATGAGAAAACCAAGCATGGCTGCCTATGGCCGGTTTAGGGCGTCGACGTCGTCCTGCAAGTATTCAACGACGGATTTAAACTTTGCGTAGTTTTCCGGGCTGATATCAACGAGGGTCGTATGGGCTTCGAGCGATGTTTTAGCGGCTTCGAGCTTGTTTGAAAAATCGGGTTCCAAGGGCTGGGCATCCGTGCCCAGATGCGAGATCAGGTCTTTTTCTTCGACGGTCGTTGAAAGTGAATAGTCGACCACCCGGTCGACTCCCAGCGTGATGAGCAGTTTCTGGTTTTTCTCGGACAGATTGATGAGCTTGAACCGCAGGCCCGTTTTGCTTTTGGTGTAGCAGGCGATCCCTGCAATGACCCCCATGAAGGTGCTGTCCATGCCGATGCAGTCCGACATATCGAGCAATATCCGGGTGGCGGAGTGCGCGTCGATTGCCCGGTGGATGAATTGCTTCATCGGCGGGCTGGTCTTGAATGATCCGCGCCCCTCTACCCGGATCACGGCCGAGCCGTCGATGTAGGCCGCTGTTAGATTGTCGTGGTTGTTGCCTGAAGCCATATCTACCCTGTTCTTCTCTCTACGGGCAGAATAGTAGCACCCGCATTTTTGAGTTCAACGCGAATAGTCAGGAAAAAGCAGCTTGACCATATCCATGGGAAGCAACACGGATATCGAGACCTTGAAAATACGGGGTTTCAATTAGCGGCGCGGTCGGATAATGACCACGCACTCGCCCTTCACTTTGCGGTTTTCGTAGAGGGCGTGGATCTCCGACGGTGTTCCGCTTGAGAGCTCTTCAAACATCTTCGTGAGTTCGCGGCCGACAAATACGGATCGGTCGGCTCCGAGGTGTTCCTCGATCTCGCCCATGAGCTTGAGCAGGCGGTAGGGCGATTCATAGAGCACTACCGGCAGGTCGGCCTCCGCCCACTTGAGCAGATCGCGCTTGCGCCCACCGCTCTTGTGCGGCAGGAAGCCGGCAAAGATAAACCCTTTTTCCCCGAGTCCGCTCAGCGCTACGGCGGTGGTGACGGCTGCCGGCCCCGGAACGGAGGTGATCGTCACGTCTGCCTCGCGGCAGAGCGCCACCACGCGTGCGCCGGGGTCGGAAATGCCCGGCATGCCCGAATCGGTGACCATCGCCACCGCCTCGCCGTTTTGGATCCGTTCGATAATCTGCTCCGCGCGTTGCACCTCGTTGAACTTATGGCAGCTCATCAAGCGCGTTTCGATTTCATACCGATTCGTCAGCCGCCGCGTGTGGCGCGTATCTTCCGCCACGATCAGGTTGGCTTCCTTCAAGGTTTCCAACGCCCGGAAAGTCATGTCGCCGAGGTTCCCGATCGGGGTGCCCACAATATAGAGTCCTGCATCCATGGCGCACACCGTAGGGGAAATATGGGGCCGCGCCAATGCGAATTCGGCGAAACGGTCTTTCCGGATGGAGTTGTGCTGGACAGGATGACCGACAACGAAAACGCGCCTTCAACATCATTATCCCAACCTGGCGGAGCCGGAACCAAAATAAAGAGAATGTTCACAAAATAATTTTGAACAGAATCATTGCAGGGATGCCGCTATGGAAAATCATTCTGTTCATAATTATTCTGTAAAAATTCTACGCAAACGTGATGGGATTTCCAAAGTGAGGTACTGAACCAATGCCTGGGATCTCCAGCGCCGCCGAATGGCAGATGCTGGGCCGCACCTACACCTCCTGCGACTCGCTACTGCTCGCCTTCGCAACACTGGCCGTGTTGATGCTCGTCACCATTGGCATGGTTCCGCCGATCATGAAAAAA
>CBDVCB010000056.1:0-17260 GCA_965372395.1 uncultured bacterium | reverse complement strand
AGGATGCGTTCGATGACGGAGTCGCACATGGCTTGGTCTTCCTTGAGGGCGCGGACGGCGGAGTCGCGGCCTTGGCCGAGCTGGGTGCCGTCCATGGAGAGCCATGAGCCTTTTTTGTCGATGATGCCGGCGTCGATGGCGGCGTCGATGACGGAGCCGGTGTAGGAGATGCCTTCGGCGTAGAGGATGTCGAACTCGGCCTGCCGGAAGGGCGCGGCGACCTTGTTTTTGACGACTTTGACGCGGGTGCGGTTGCCGTAGACGACGCCGGCGGAATCCTTGAGCTGGCCGATGCGGCGGATGTCGAGGCGGACGGAGGAGTAGAATTTGAGGGCGCGGCCGCCGGGGGTGGTTTCTGGGCTGCCGAACATGACGCCTACTTTTTCGCGGATCTGGTTGGTGAAGATGCAGGTGGTGCGCGAGTGGTTGATCGCTGCCGTCAGTTTGCGCAAGGCTTGCGACATGAGGCGGGCTTGCAGGCCGACGTGCGACTGCCCCATTTCTCCGTCGAGCTCGGCGCGGGGGGCGAGGGCGGCGACGGAGTCGACGACGACGACGTCGAGCGAATTACTTTTGATGAGTGCTTCGCAGATGTTGAGGGCTTCTTCGCCGGAGTCGGGCTGGGAGACGAGCAGGTTGTCGATATCGACGCCGATTTTTTTGGCATAGGAAGGATCGAGCGCGTGCTCGGTATCGATGAAGGCTGCCGCGCCGCCGGATTTTTGGGCGTTGGCGATGACGTGGGAAACGAGCGTGGTTTTGCCGGAGGATTCGGGACCGTAGATTTCGACGACGCGGCCGCGGGGAAGCCCGCCGATCCCGAGTGCAAGGTCGAGGGTCAGTGCGCCAGTGGAGATGGCCTCGATCTTTTTGTTGGCGGCGGCATCGCCAAGCTTAACGATGGCGCCTTCGCCATACTGTTTTTGGATCTGCGCCACAACGATGCTGAGTGCGGATGATTTGTCTACGGGGGTCACTTTTTTTGCGGCCATGGTGTTTTCTCCTTCGTCGTGCGATAATGGGATTGAAATGAAACCTAAATTCTTATCCAACCCTCCGGCAATGTCAATGATACCCGCCGCCAACCTTGAATTTACATGTCGGTTGTGTGCATTTTGGCGGAAATATTTATATGGAATACGATATAAAAAGACTCAAAAAACGGCATTTTTGGGGTAAAATATATCGTATACCATATAAAAAATCCGTAATGGAAATGCCGTCGAAACCCGGTTCCGGCGTTTGAAAACCTATTTTGCGGCATCCCGCTGGCCGATGACGAGGCCCGCGATGATGAGCGCCATGCCGGCGAGGGCGGGCAGGGTGGGGGATTCGCCGGGAAGGAGGATCCAGCTGAGCGTTGCGCCGCCGAGGGGAATGATGAATTTCCAGAGGTTGAGTTTGGATACTTTTACGCTGCCGAGCAGGTGGAACCAGATGCCGAAGGCGGTGGCTGAAATGATGGCGAGCCAGAGCAGCTGGCCGTAGAACACCGGCGGCAGGGCGAAGTTGGGCTGCCCTTCAAAGGGCAGGGCGATCAATAGCAAAACGGGTCCGCCGATGAGCATCTGCGCACTATTGAGTGTGATGGGGTTTAACCCGCCCTTGCGCTTGGCGACCACAATATTTCCTATGGCGGAAACAAATGCACCGCTGAGCAGTAGCATCAGCCCGAGGAATTCCTTGAGCCCGACGGGGTTCCAAGGTTTTGCGGCTAGGCTGATCAGCGCGATGCCGCCCATGCCAAACCCAATGCCGACGAGGGTGCGCCGCCGCATTTTATCATCGTGCATGAGCAGGTGCGCCATGAGGGCCGATGCCAGCGGCCCGCCGCCGATCATGATGGCGGCCTCTGCGCCGCGCACCCATTGCATTCCGATGAAGAAGGTTCCGTATAGATAGATGGTGTGGAAAACGCTGACCCACAGGACGGTGGTGAATTCCTTGCGGATCATCCGGAATGGAGCGAGCAGGCTGCCGCATAGCGGGATTTGGATCAGCCCGGCGAGGATAAAGCGCATGCCGGCGAGCGTGAGCGGGGTTTGGTGTTCGAGCGCATATTTTACGGTGACGAACGAGGACGACCACAGCAGGCATGCCAAAATGGCCATGGCATTGTTTCGGGTGGATGGGTTGCGGATCACGGGAACGGGTTATAGGGGAAAACAGATTTGCCCAACACCATTAAGTGCGGGTTTCGAAGGCTTGCCGTTTTCCGGCGTTTGGATAAACTCGCATTCAATCGAATGGATGGAGTCTATGCATTTGGAAAGTAGCGAGTTGATCTGCGCCGATTTGCCAACGGTGCCGCAGGTGGAGGCGGGCACGGTGCTGGTTGCCGGCGCAACCGGGTATATCGGAGGGCGGCTAGTGCCCGAGTTGGTCGGGCGTGGCTACAAGGTGCGGGTGATGGTCAGGGCGGAGTCGCCCGAACACGCGGAGCGCTGGCCGGAAGCCGAGGTGGTGGTGGCCGATGCGCTGGAGGCCGACGAGGTTTTCCGGGCGCTGGAGGGCATCCAAACGGTCTACTACCTGATTCACTCGATGCTTTACGGCCTCGATAAATTCGAGAATGCCGACATTCTCGCCGCAAAGAATTTCCGGATTGCGGCGGAGCGGCAGGGGGTAGGGCGCATTATCTATCTGGGCGGACTGGGCGATGCGCGCACACCGCTTTCGCCGCACCTGAGCAGCCGCCTTCAAGTGGCCGACGAATTCATGCAGGGCGGCGTGCCGACGACGATCCTGCGCGCGGCAATCATCATCGGCTCGGGCAGCGCGTCCTATGAAATGATCAACCACCTCGTGCGCAGGCTGCCGGTTTTCCTGGTTCCGACCTGGGCCAAGACCAAGTGCCAGCCGATCGGCCTGCGCGATGTACTCAAGTCGCTGGTGGGTGTGCTGGAGCTTCCGGAGTCCGCGGGCAGGATGTTCGATATTGGCGGGGCCGACATTTTGACGTACGAGGAGATGCTTAAAATCCAATGCGATATATTGAGAAAGAAGCGGCTCTTTATCCGCTCCCCGATTTCGAACGTCGGGTTCTACTCCTACATCACCAGCCTGCTGACCCCTGTTCCGGCCGCCATTACCTGGTGTCTGATGGAAAGCGTGACCCACGATGTTGTTTGCCAAGAGAATGACATCCTTGAACTCATTCCCTTTCGCCGCATTTCATGCAAGGAGGCGCTGGTGCTGGCCATCTCCCGCGAGGAGCAGGATGCCGTCCGCTCGCGCTGGTCGGACAGCTATCCGTTGGACCACGAGCTGGCGATCAAGCTGCACGAACTCCCGGCGGCGCCAAACTATGCGAGTTCCTATTCGTTGCTTTCGCGTAAATCGGATGGGGCGTTGTTCCGGTCGGTTCTCAAGGTGGGAGGGCGGGAAGGGTGGTTCAACAGCAATTTTCTTTGGCGGATCCGGGGCGCGTTCGACCGCCTGTTGATGGGGGTGGGGACAGCGCGCGGGCGGAGGAGCGCAGCAACGCTGCGCGTGAATGATGTCATCGACTTTTGGCGGGTCGAGGGTCTCGAGAAAGGCCGGCTGTTGTTGCTTCGTGCCGAAATGAAAGTGCCGGGGCGCGCGTGGTTGGAGTTCAGGATCGAGCCGGAAGGCGAGCTGCAAAACCGTCTGACCGTTACGGCCTACTATCAATCGCGGGGCCTTTGGGGGCGGATCTACTGGTATATCTTCCTGCCGTTCCACCACTTTATCTTCTACGACCTCATCAAGCAGATCGAAAAGCGCAGTTAGTGGCAAGGCACCAAAATAAGGTGATGCTTGGCGCAAAAAAAACCGAGTCCCCAGCGGATGCTTGGGAAAGGGCGCGGGACTTGGAAAGAGAGATCCAAGGATTGGAAGACCGCGGTGGAATTCCAACCTTTGGAAGGTTGCCGGTGAACCGGCTGGTGGTTCAGCTATACAATAGTGACGTTTTCAGCCTGGGGGCCTTTTTGGCCAGCAGTTACTTCGAAAGACACGTTCTGTCCCTCTTGCAGGCTGCGGCGGCCTTCACTGTTGATTGCCGTGAAATGAACGAAGACATCGTCGCCGCTTTCGCGGGCGATAAAGCCGAAGCCTTTTTCGTCGTTGAACCATTTAACAATGCCGGTTTCTAGTTGATCTGACATAACTTGCTTTACTCCTAAACGGGCCGTTGCCGACCTTTATTGCACAAACTCGATTACCCCTTCTATAAAGTAACCGGGCATTACTGTTATTCACCCCCGTTAATCGGGGAGGATCGTTTCCAATCCGCAGACACGGTACGGGTGGACATGCAGAATTGCGAGGATTGTTTTAGCTTAATTTTTGTTGAAATTCAGCCGATTGCACGGGTTTTAAAGGTCTGTAAATCGATGGGGAGCGCCCGTTGCCAATCCGTGGACCGGCTTCGTTTCGGACGGGCGACTAATTCGGTATTTAAATACCAAAATAGGGTTGAAATTGTTTTTGAGCGGTGCAATAAAGTGCGTCAATTAAAGACGTGATTAATCCGCACACATTTCTTATCCTTTCCGGAGACCAATAGGAAGCGCGAGCCATGAACCAGCAGAGGATCAAAGTCGAGCTGCCCACCAATGACTTCTATGAAGCCGAGGTTGCCTGCCGCAACTCCTGCCCCGTGAAAACGGATGCCCGTGGCTATCTCATGGCAACCGTGGCCGGAAAGTTTGAGGACGCCTACGCTATTTCCCGCGCCACCAATCCCTTTGCCTCGATTTGCGGCAAGGTCTGCGGTGCCCCGTGCGAAACCGGCTGCCGTCGTTCAGACGTTGACGAAGCCGTCGTGATCCGCAACATCAAGGGCTACCTGACCGACAAGCATGGTCCCGAAAAAGGGGATCTCAAAGCTCCGCTGACCTACTCTATCGCCCCGGGTTCTCTCGAACCGGAATCCAATGGGAAAAGCGTTGGCGTGATCGGCGGCGGCTGCGCGGGCTACACCTGCGCGCACGACCTCGCTCGTCTTGGCTACAGCGTGACCATCTACGAAAGATGGGACGTTTCCGGCGGGCAACTGGTGCAAGGTGTCCCGATCAACCGCTTGAGCCGGGATGTCGTGGCGGCGGAGCTTGCATCCATCGAACAGTTCGCAAACATTGAAGTGCGCAACGGCGTTGATGTGGGCAAGGATCTTTCCTTCAAGGAGTTGGAAGACAAGCACGATGCCGTTTTCATTGCCGTTGGCCTGAGCAAAGGCAAAAGCATCCCGCTCCCGAATGCCGACCATGAGGACGTCAAGATTGGCTTGGCGTTCCTGTTTGATTTTAACCTGCGCGAAAAGTGGGATCTCACGAAATCGCGTTCGATTGTGATTGGCGGCGGCGACGTGGCGTTCGACGTTGCCCGCTCCGCTTTGCGGTGTGGTTCGCCGGAGGTGCAGCTGGCTTGTCTCGAACGCGAACATTTGAATGAGATGACCGGCTCGGTCGACGAACGCGAGGGCGGCCGACGCGAGGGTGTTGTTATCAATGATGGCTGGGGGCCTTCGGAGATCGTTGTTGAAAACGGCAAGATCAAGGGGCTGCTGGTCAAGAAGGTGAAACGCGTGTTCGACGAGGAAGGGCGCTTCTCTCCGGAACTCGAAGAAGAGTCGCGGTTGATCGAGGGCGATACCGTCTACATGGCGGTTGGCCAAGGTTCGGATCTTGGATTTCTTGAAGGATCGGGGGTCGAAACCACGCCGCAGGGATGGGTTAAGGTGGACGATGCCACGCTGGCGACCAGCAAGCCGGGCATCTTCGCGGGTGGCGATATTGGCCATGGCCCCAAACTCTTTATCGATGCGGTGGCCGCAGGCAGCAAGGCCGCGCAGGGCATCCATTCCTATATTTCCGGCGAAGCCCCGCAGCGCCTTAGGCGCAAGCTGACCTTTACGGATCTACCCGACTACGGCCGCGGATCGGCCTATGTGGACGAAGAGCGCGAAGAGCGCGAGGAGCTTCCCGTCGACCCGGCGAAAGAGCCGGAATTCAATACGACGGTCGAGTATCCCGATGAAGAGGCCAGGAAGCAATCGGCTCGCTGCCTTGAATGCCACATTCACCCGACCTTCGAAGGGGACATTTGTATTCTATGCGGCGGCTGCGTTGATGTTTGCCCGTCCTACTGCCTATCGATGGCGACGGTCGATCGCTTGGATGGCGGCGAGGAGCTGAAGGTTTTGGCCGAACAAGAATTCGGCAGCATGGAGGTTGCGGAGGCCGAAGGCTCGGTCATGCTGTTCGATCCGCTCAAGTGCATCCGTTGCGGCATGTGCGCGCAGAAATGCCCGACCGGCGCCTGCAAGATGACAGAGAATAGTTTCGAGGACTGCTTTGCCTAGGACGGAACCATGCTGGCGTTAACGATCATACTTTTAATCACGACCACCCTGCTGGGCGGAATCTTTTTTGCCCTGTTTTGGTGGGCGGTGAAGGATGGCCAGTTCGACGATCCGGAAGAAGCGAAATATGTGATCTTCCGCGAACATGAAGGAGAAAACAAATAATGGCGAAAAAAGAGAAAAACGGCGCAAGCCGACGCGAACTGATTACGCTGGGATCGGCCTTTGGTTTGATGGGGCTGGCGGCAGCGGGCACTGGCGGCGCGTTGTTTAAATACATGTTTCCGGTGGTTTCGTATGGAACACCCCGAAAGTTCATGGTTCCGATCGAGGATCTTCCAGACATCGGCGACGAACTGATCTTCGACGATATGAAGGTGGTGCTTCGCCGCCAAACCGAAAAGGAAGTCGCGGCGATTTCGCTCGTTTGCACGCATCTGGGCTGCACGGTCAACCGCGTCGAAACCGGATTCCAGTGTCCGTGCCACGGCTCTCAATACGACTCCGACGGCATCGTGGTGGGCGGCCCCGCGCCGAAAACCCTGCCTTGGCTGGAGATCAAGAATGTGCCGGGCGGACAGATTGAAATCGATACGGGTAGCTCGCTGCCGGAAAACAGCTTCTTTACCGTTTAAAGGGAAACACCGATGAATGCATTAATTGAAATGGCCAAGGAATTCGGGATCAAGATCTACTACTCGATCTTCCGGCATCGTTTCGACAACACCGGGCTGACCAAGTCCAAGATCATGTTCAGCAACGTGCTGCTGCACATCCAGCCGGTGAAAATCCACAAGCGCTCGGTCAAGTTCAAGACCACGATGGGACTGGGGCTGGTTACCTTCTACCTCCTCCTGATTTTGACGGCGACGGGCATTATGCTGATGTTCCACTATGTGCCTTCGACGGCCATCGGCCCCGATGGGCTGCCGGATGCCTACAGCCGCATGCTCAACCTGCGCAGCAACGTTTTCTGGGGCGGCTTTCTCCGCAACATGCACCGCTGGGCCGCGCATGGCATGGTGGCCTTCGTGGCGCTGCACATGCTCCGCGTCTACCTCTCCGGGGCGCACCGCGGCGGGCGCGAATTCAACTGGGTGATCGGCTGCATCCTCGGCCTGCTGACGGTGTTCCTTTCCTACACCGGCTATCTCCTTCCATGGGACCAGCTGGCCTTTTGGGGCGTCAAGGTTGGTACGGAGATCGCCAAGATTGCGCCGGGCGGCGCATTGATCCGCGGCATCCTGCTGGGCGACGCCGATGTCGGCTCCGAGGCACTGATCCGCTTCTATGTCCTGCACGTGGCGGTGCTTCCGGCGGTCATGGGCTTTCTGGTTGCCGTACACTTCTTCCGCATCCGCAAGGACGGTGGGTTGGCCAGGCCGGCCGATACCTCCAAGGAAAAGCAAATTCCCGACGAGGAGTTTGGAACGGTCAAGAACGCCTCTGTCTTCAAGTCCGCGCGCAGCTACCAGTTGGTGGAAATCGTCAAGGGCAAGGAACCCAAAGTAAACGAAGAGGTCGACCAGATGATGTTTGCCTGGCCGAAGCTGATCGTTCGCGAACTGATTGTAATGCTTGCCGTGGTTGCATTCCTCAGCCTGATCTCGGTTCTGTTCGATGCGCCGCTCGAAGGGCCGGCCGACCCGAACCACCCGACCAACCCCTCCAAGGCGCCGTGGTACTTCCTCGGCCTGCAGGAGCTGGTCAGCTACCACGGCTTCATTGGCGGCATCGTGATTCCCGGCATTCTGGCTGCGGGTGTGATGGTGCTTCCCTACATTGAAATGTTTGTCGAGACGATCTCCAAAACCTACCGCAAGAACATTCCCGGCGTTTGGTTTGCCAAGGAGCGCAACCTCGAAAACGCGCTGTTCATCGGCATGTATCTTTTTATGCTGACGCTGATTCTTATCGGGGTCTATTTCCGGGGCATGAACTGGGACATTGTCTATCCGTGGGCATCCATTTCCGGGGGAGGGCACTAATATGATCAAGGACTATAGAATACTCGCTGCCCTGGCTTTTGCGGGACTCGTCTTCTTTGCGATGTCGATGTTCAAGGCGCTGGACCAGGACTTCGCGAAGCACCAGAAGGAATACTACAAGCAGCTCGGCGTGGAGGATTTCACGGTCGAGATCAAGCAGGTGAACGTCAAGACGCCCGGCTCGGTCATGGTCGATCGTTGCCAGTCGTGCCACGTTGGGGCTTCGAATCCAGACGCGGCCGGTTTGGACGCACCGCTGGCGGCACACCCGGCGCTGGTGGCCGGCGCGGAAAAAGATCCGCACGATTTCGGCAAGATCGGCTGCGTGGTCTGCCACGACGGCAATGGTCGCGCGCTGGAGCTCCACGACGCCCACGGCGAATACCACGGATGGCCGGCTCCGCTACTGGCGGGCAAAGTGGCCCAGGCCAACTGCAACCGCTGCCACGCGATGGAGGCCGGTTCGCTGGCGGGCGCGGAACTCTACGAAAAGGGCCGCACCCTGTTCCTCGAAAAGGCCTGCTGGGGCTGCCACACGATTGAGGGGATTTCCTCTTCCTCGCAGGCTCCCGAGCTGACCGATGCCGGTGGAAAGTTTACCTACGAGTATCTCGTCGAGTCCATGCTCGATCCGTCGGCCAACATCGACAACTCGAAGATGCCGACCTTCGACTGGATCCACGAGGACGAGACCGTCGCTGCGCTGGCCATCTACCTAAAGGGCCAGCAGAAGGATCGCCTGCGTTCGGGCGATAGCGCACCACTGGGCTACACCAAGCCGGAGTCCAACGTGGCCCGCATCGTCGAGCCGAGCGTGGCCGCGGGACGCAGTCTGTTTGCGGGCGCGCCCTACAAAGGGTCCGTCGCCAAGGGCGGTTGCGTCAACTGCCACGCCTTCCGCACCAGCGACGGCGACCTTTCCGGTGGCAGCATCGGCCCCGAGTTGACTTGGAGCATGCGCAATCGCGGTCGTGAATACGTCAAGGATCACATCGTCAACGCGCGCTTGCATGTGGCTGATTCGATCATGCCAACGTTTAAGGACTACAACGACGCCGAGCTTGAAAGCCTGGTTTCGTTCCTGTCCACATTCGACTACAAGCTGGATGCAGCGGCGGACGGCCAGAAACTATACGACACCTATTGCGTAGCCTGCCACGGCGAAGACCTCAATGGGCGCGGTGAGGTGGCGACGATGCTCGATCCGCTGCCGCGCGACTTCAGCAAGCACCAGTTCGTCGCCTCCTATGAAACCCGCTTCAAGGATTCCATCCGCGACGGGGTCAAGGGAACCGCCATGCCGACATGGAAGAGTGTTCTCTCGGATGGGGAGATCGACAAGCTGGTCGCCTTCATCAAGGAGCGGAGCCTGGCGAATGCGAAGAGCTTCAAGCGCATGGAGGTTCCGCTTCCAACGATTGGAGACCCGGAGCGGTTGGACTATAAAGAAAAGGGTATTGCGCTGGTTGCCGGTGATCCGGGCAAGGGTCTTGAAGCCTTCCAGAAGTTTTGCACCTCCTGCCACGGAAAGCTGGCCAACGGCAAAGGGCCGAACGCCTATCTGTTGGAGCACCCACTTCCGCGCAATCTGATCAACAAGGAGTTCCTGAACCAGTCGGCCATCGACGACGAGCGCCTCTACCAGTCGATCCTGCTGGGCGTGGCCGGCACGCCGATGCCGTCGCACGACCACCTGAAGGACCAGACCATCCTGGACATCATTGCCTTCATCCGGGCGAACACCACCGAGGAATCAAAGTAATGAAACAAGATACCGCTGCAAAAACGATGATCATCTCCTCGGTCCTTTTCTTTGGGCTGGCGCTGACGCTGGGGTTGCTAACCGCTTTGAAGTTTATTGTGCCCACGGTGGGGGAAATCGAATACCTATCCTTGCCGCGCATGCGGATGCTGCACACCAACGTCAATCTGTATGCGTGGTTGCTGCAGGCCAATATGGGGATTCTGTTTTGGATTCTCCCCCGCATCCTGCACACAAAGCTCTTTTCCGAGAAGCTGGGCGTGGCGATGGCGGTGCTCTACAACCTCACGCTTCTTGGCGGAGCGGTCTGCATCGTTCTTGGCAAGGTTCAAAACGTGGAGTATGGCGAGCTCCCTCTGGTCATCGATATTCTGATCGTGATCTGCTGGGTCATGTTTGCCGTGAACGTATTTGGCACCGTGGCCATCCGCAAGGTGAAGTATCTCTACGTGTCCGTTTGGTATACGCTCGGTGCCGTGATCTGGACGACTTTTGTCTACATCACCGGAAATATCATTACCGCGCTTCCGATGGTGACCGGTATTAACCAAGCCAACCTGAGCTGGTTCTTCGTTCACAACGCGGTTGGCCTGATCTTCACCCCGATGGGCGTGGCAATGGCCTACTACCTGATCCCGAAGCAGCTCAACACCCCGATCTATTCGCATAAGCTGAGCATGATTGGTTTCTGGGTCATCTCCTTCGTCTATGTTTGGACGGGCGCGCACCACATGATCCACGGCCCCATTTCCTACTGGCTGCAAACGGTGGCCATCATCTTCTCGTTCAGTCTCATCATCCCGGTGATCGCGGTGATCACCAACTTTTTCGGCACCTTCGCCACGGCATCGCGTTCGACACGCATGGACGGGCCTATCCCGAAATTGCTGATGATGGGGACGATCTACTATATTTTCACCTGCTTGCAAGGACCCTTCCAAGCCATCCGCGCGGTCAACGAAATCACCAGCAAAACCGACTGGGTGGTGGGCCACGCCCACATGGCCCTGTTCGGCGCATTCTCCTACTACGCCATGGCCGGCATCTACTACATCGCGCCAAAACTGACCGGAAGGAAACTCTATTCCAAAAAGCTGGGCGACCTCCACTTCTGGATCATGACGCTTTCGAGTATCCCGTTCTTTGCCGTGCTGTGGATCTCCGGTGTCATTCAGGGCTTTGCGTGGCTGAATCCGGAAAACACCTTCGTGCAGACGCTGGCTGCGCTCAAGCACGCGCATGTGATGCGTTTTGTTACAGGGGGCGGCATTTTCGTGGCCTACTTCCTGTTCCTGTACAATGTATTGCAGACCTTCTTCGGGAAGATTGCCGATGGAGCCGACGCCGAAACCATTTCCGAACAGGGGGATTGAATGAAAAAACCAGACATTGAAAAGAGCCTGATCTTGACCGCGCTCGGGGCCTTCCTCATTTTTGCCGTGGGTGCCGTGGTGACCACCATCGTTCCGCCGATGGTCGATAAAAGCTTTTGGGACGCCGGCGAACACGACGTGCATGAATACACCGAACAGGAACTGCGCGGCATTGCGATCTACAAGAGCCAAGGCTGCGTCTATTGCCATACCCAGCAGGTCCGCAAGCTCGCCTCCGACCAGCGCCGCTATGGCTGGCGGCTGGTCGAAGCCCCCGCTTCCGAATCGTGGGAATACGTAAACGACAAAGACCATTTCCTCGGCACCAAGCGCACGGGACCCGACCTCGCCCGCGTCGGCGGAAAGTATTCCTCCGAATGGCACTGGGCGCACTTCAAGGATCCGCGCAACATGGGCGAGAAATTCGAGTCGCCCAACGGGGCGTACCAGTCCGCCTCCATCATGCCGTCGTTCAAATATTTGAGCGACGACGAGATCAAGGATCTCACCGCCTACATCCAGACGCTCGGCCGCAACAAGAACTGGCGCAAGGATGCCGATGGAAATCCGTTGAACGACTACGAACAATAGCCCCGCGAGGAACCCGCCATGAGCGAAAACAAAAACGACGACATGCTCGAAACCACCACCGAGATCAAGCAGGGCCACGCCGGAATCGGCAAGTTCAACATTGCCGTGCAGATTGTCCTCACCATCGTCTGCATCGTCTACCTCATCCTGCACTTCAAGCCTTAGTTGGAGGGACGGGCTCTGTCCCGTCCTATCCCTGCTACGGCAGGACGGGACAGAGCCCGTCCCTCCAGTTCAACATGGCTAAGTCAAAATACTCCAAGCGCCGGCGGATCATCCAAGGCATTAGCCTTGCACTTCTTTTTAGCATCCCGCTGCGGTTCGTCTGCTTCGACCTCGGCAACGAATGCCTGCGGGTGTTCGGCAAGGACTTCGACCTAGCCACCATGTTCTATCCGCTCTTCCTAGTCGTCGGGCTTCTGATGTACGTGCTCTATCTCTCCATGAAGAAGGGCCGCATCTTCTGCTCGCACATGTGCCCCATGCACATGTTCCTCGAAACCGTCAACAGCCCCAGCTCCAAGGTGTCCGAAACCCGCACGCTCAAGGTTTGGATCTGGGCCGTTCTGTGGTCGCTCTTTTTAACCGAGGTCATCCTCTCCTTTTTTCAACCACTGGATAATCAACTTTGCCTGATGGCTTCCGGGAGTCTTCCGGTCATTGGGATTTCCGTCGCGCTGATGGCCGGTTTCACGGGCCTCTTCGTTCACTATCAGGAACACTTCTGCAAGAAAGGATGCCCCTATGCGTTGATCCAGATGCTGCTGCAGTCCGACCGCACCCGCACCATGCAGTTTTCCAATCCGGAAAAAACCTGTACCAACTGCCGAGGCTGCGACGACATCTGCCCGTTCAACCTTCGCGCCCGTTTTGAGAGTACCGGCCACGACTGCACCAACTGCAACCTCTGCGCCGAGGCCTGCACCACCGAGCTAGGGCAGGGCAACACGCTCTTTCACCTCATCGATCCCGAACCTAGAGGCTAAACCGGAATCGTTTTCCCTCTGTTTTCGACTTGGAATGTTTTTTCAAGCACCGTGAAAACCTTGTTGTTCCAGTGATTGAGATATAGTGTTTCGGATGTTTGTTGTGTTTGAATTCCAATTGGAGGGGGATGAATGAAAAAGTGGATCTGTTGCTTGGGGTTGGTTTTGTTTGCGGGAACGGTCGATGCGAAGCCGGAGCCTGTTTTGGAGTTGCAGGTGAATATTTCGGAGTGGATTGAATCCCACTCTGATTTGGCTGGAACCAACGAAACCTATGATGCCCTAACTACGCTGGGCATTTCGAATGTGGCTGTTTCCGTGCTGGTGGATGACGGGAAGATCGCCGTTTTTGCAAAAGTTGAAACCGATCTTCCCGATGCCCGTGCAACATGGTTGAGCCAAACAAACCTGATTCAGTTAGAGTCGGTTTCGGAGAATGAGTTTAAGTGGATTCCCGCCGAGAAAAAGAACTCTCCGGCGGAATTGATCCCTGCCGACAGCATGCGGATCCGTTTTTCCGACGGTGCAGTTTTGATTGCGGACAAGGAACACTTTTCGGCGGCCAAGGAATTGGAATTTGGGATGGCCGAGGGCGATTTGTTGCAGGCATCGATTCGCTTGGCGCCTTTGATGGAGCCGTTTTTCAAGGTCGCTGAAAAAATCGTCGATGACCAGGAGGATGGGTTTGGCAAAGCAATAATGGCGAGCATGCTGAAGTCGTTGAAAACCTCGGCGGATTCCATGCTGGATGTGCCCGGCGTGTCGCTTGAGATCATGGCGCTGGGTCCGGACACGCGAAAAATGGTGATGGCGCTGGAATATAGTAGCGCCGACACGGCCGCCGACACCATGGCCTTCTTCGCCGCATCCGCCGATGCGTGGAAGAACCCGAAGATCTCGAAAAAGCAGATGGGGCTGGCCGGTCTTGTTGATACACCCTTTTTTCAGGAAATGAATCAGGATGGAAAGATGGTTCAGTTTGCCTACGAATGGCCCGCCGCCGAGGATTCCGAACTGCTGGGGATTGTTGGGCAGGCAACGCTTGGAAGCCTGTTTAGCTTTAGTGATCCCACTGCGTTTCCTCTTAATTCGGAAGAAACTATGGATGCACCGAACCTAGGAAATGAGCCCGGGTTTGATGCCGAGCAGTTTGAAAAGGATTTTAGGGCCGCGCTGTTTTTTAATTATAGTTGGTCAAGCCACGTCGACCTTGTTGTGGACTCTTTGGATATTCCGAATGTCGATCTGCTTTCTGCAACCCTTACTAATGTATGCGTGCTGGGAACCAATGGCGTGGACATCACGAATCAAAAACGACCGGGAGGTTTTGGGTTTAATTCGGCGAATCGGTCGGCCTCGATTTCCCTGCCTATCGAGAAAGATGGATCGAAACCGAAGACGGCTTCGTTCACGATCGCACTTCAGGTGCCGACGGTTATCAAAAAATACACCCTAACGAAAAAAAGCCCTCTGGTGGAATCTAGCGATACGGGGATCTGCTTGATCGCTATGAGCAATTCAGTGGTTAAGCTGCGCTCAAAAGGGGTCTCGTTCAGGGAGATAAAAATCTATGCATTGAACGCGGAAGGGAACTATTTGAAAATACCCAGCTCATCCATGTCCGAATCGAATTATCGCGGTGAATGCAAGGGAATACCCGCAAAGGTTGAAGTGGTTTGGCCGGTCAAGATCGAGTCTGTCTCGATTGATTTCAAGGGTATGGCCGTGGAAAAAAAGGATAAACTAAAAATGCCGTCAAGCCCCACGAACAGCGTCGTGACGCGCTACTCGATGGAACCCCTAAAACCCTATTTCGATCCAGACATGGACGCGATTTCTGCAAGCTCCATGAGCTATGTCACGAATGCAGGCTGGAAAAAGAATGGATACGAGCTTCAATTCCCCAAACCCGCCGGGGTTGAACCCGACCGCGTTACGATGAAATCCTATTTGACCGGTGTCGATGAGTTGATTGGCCGAGGGTCAAGCTCTGGATACTCTTCCTCCGGAGACCATTTTTATTGGAGCCTAAAACAAACCAATATTTTGGATTCGGCAACCGCCATTTTTGGCGAGTTTGGCGGAACCTTCTGGTCAGGGATTGGAACCTATGCCGCAAATGTATCGACCAATCCGGTTCCGCTTATTCCCGGCCACGAGCTACCCGCCGTATCAGTGGAGCACAATGTGGTGTGGATCGAAAAAGACCCGGATGGCAAAGTGCTGGATATTCAGGCATTTGATGCAACGGGACGCCGCTTAAAAAAAGACAATCGGACAGGTTGGAAGAATAGCAGTAGCGGGTATTATTTCTGGGGGATGCCGAGTCGGGCAACGGTGGTGTATGCAGCATCGAAGGAGAGCGTCGTCGTTCCCTTTGAAATTGAGCTAAAGGAGGGCGGGCTGGAAGCGATCCCCGCTGCCCACGAAAAAATACCAACCTTCGATGAAACGCTGGCGTTTGTGAAGGAGGTTGGTAAGAAGGGCAATAGGAATTACGGAAATCTCCTGTCTGCCTGCTACTATGCCTCTAATTCAAATAAAGAACCCATGGCAAAAATTCCGTTGGAAGTGGCTCAGTCTGATCCGGTCGGCGCAGCTGTTTTTGGCTACGAATCCAAACCCTTCAAGGGATATTTCTTTCAGAAAGTCCTGACGGATAGGGACGCGAAAAAAGAGTCGACGAAAAAAAGCCATGCTTGGTCGGGAGGGGAGTTCGAGGCCACCAGCGATAGCGGGCTCCTTCTGGCTACGCCTATCGACAAAAAGAACCCCAGTATTTTAATTCGCTGGGGCGATGTGTATGTCAGCTACAACGACTGCTCGACGCTGGAGCAGATTCCATCGCAAACCTCCGACCTCGTCGCGGCCGGATGGATCGAGGTTGAGTAGGCGCTTGGATTCGAAGTTCCGGACGGGAGGTTGTTCAGTTGTTGTTTCACTCGGAGCCATCACAGTAGTGGCGGCTTTGCCGGTTCAGCCTGCGCTGGCGGCTGGCAGAGTTGCGCGCATCCGGAAGTATTCTGCCACAAAATTATTTTGCCAAACCTCAGCTTTTATTGTACATATTCATTGAAAAAGGTGTCAAAAAAGGTGTCAAAAAAAGGTGTCAGTGTGCACATCTGTACATTTATGTTGACGAAGCGGTTTTGTTGGTGTTGATTCCACTTAAGCTGGTGGTCTAAAAATCGGGGTTAAGCGCAAATTGAGGCGTGGTTGGTATATGGGAGCTACCGACTTTCGGGATGAATTGCAGGATAGAATCGATGCGCAATTGGGCGAGATGAGGCGGGATTCGATCGTGGGAGAGGTCCGGCGCCTGCACGATGAGCGGGAGGCGGAAAGGTTGCTTTTCGAGGCTGCGAGTATTGTAGGGCTTGATCTGGGGGAAAAAGAGCGGTTGAAAAAGAGTGATGAGCGCAAGCAGGTGGTTGCTTGGTTCTTAAGGAAGAAAACAACGATGGGGCTTGATTGGATCGCGGAGCAGCTTGGCATGGGCAGTCGGGCGAATGTAAGCAGAGCCGTTGGGTCCATTGGGCTTTCCGAGAAGGCTGCTGTTACGCATTGGGCGCGGGAAATGGAGAAAATATACGGATGTGTACACTGACACCTTTTCCTGACACCTTTTCGGACACCTTTTCCGGATGTGTACACTGACACCTTTTCTGACACCTTTTCCCTTTTCCTCGACACCTTTTCACCTTTTTCGGCACCTTTTTCTTTTTTTTGCACCTTTTTTTGTGTACACTGACACCTTTTTTCTTTTTTCGTCGCCTGCAGAAGATGATTGGAAGTTATTTGATATTGTTAATAGGGATGTGTTGCCAAATTCCATCTTTCTCTACCATAACGGAAAAGATTTCCCATTCTCCATTCTGTCGTGACTTTCCTAGGAAGAACGTCGCATTCTGACCTTCATATGTTCCTTTTTTAATAGCGACATTTAATCCATCAATCTTGGAGTATGGACCCCTGTGGTAGTTCTTCGGAAAACTAATGGAAAATTTATTCTCCTTAGTCATGCCTTCAATGTCTCCCCGGTCAATGCTTTGACGAAGAACATTCGCTTGATCGAACGTGGAGCATCCGGATAGCCAGATGGTAACGCCAAGAAAAGGTAATATTTTTTTCATCTTTGTTCCTTTTTATTTCTTCCAACTGTGAGATACGAGGCACAGTTTACGCTTCATTCTCATTTGATTCGTAACGAAGTATATCTCCAGGCTGACACT
>CBDVCB010000055.1:0-18795 GCA_965372395.1 uncultured bacterium | reverse complement strand
CGGTCGCTATTGGCGCTGTCTTTTATGTACGGCGTAAGTCTGTATTCGCTAACATGCTTCAACTTTTCCAACACCTCGCCGATCAGCTCAAGATCCTTCATGCACTCATCGATTTCAGCCCGGGCCTCCTCCGTCTCCGCATGTTCCTTCATCAAGTATAGATGCATGCCCAGAACCGTCGCAGGCTGACCGATATGATGGCAGGCCGTCCCGAGACTCTGTACCATGGTGCGGTGCTGCTCCGCGGAGATCAGGTTGTGTTGCTGCGTCTCGATGGTTTTCCGGAGTTCTTTCTCTACGATCAACTGGTGCTCCACCAAATCAATTTGATTATGCATTTCCGCTAAAACCGCGTTGAATCCATCTTCAATAAAACGAATGTCGTTCGACGCCTTCGCATCCAGCAAGTCCACCCTATTGGGAAGCGTTCCCTCCGCCACGTCAACGATATAGCGCCGGAGCTTAATAATGTTTTCCGGATACTTGCGTATAAGGTGATACCCGCTAAAGGCCAACGAGGTGGTGGACAGAATAATGACGACCTGTCCACCAAACGAAAGCACGATACCGGGAAGATACATGAACAGAACCATGAGCATGGTCACTAGCAGAGGGATGATGCTCATTAAAACAATCGCTACCCGCGTCTGGTAGCGGGCATCACGGGAAGCGAGAGAATTCATGGTCGTTTTCTTCATATTGCATACCTCCACTTTGTTGAAACCGTACAATCCAAGAGCAGCGCATACGATAAAAAATGTCTCTTCCGTATATTTTTTGTGGAAACCAATCCGCAAACTCATGCGGCATCCCAAATCGCAATCAATTTTTGCATACCCCATCGCAACAGCAGGTTAATGCGAAACAATGAATGCCTTTGAATTGGAAACGCCACCAATGTAAATGGTCTTGACCCAGCACATACATGACTCTTTAATCAACGGGATGAAGGCAAAGCGATTATTCTTGGCGGCGGCATACCTCGTTATGATGGTATTGCTGCCTGCTTCCCACATAGCCTTTGACCCCTGCTTTTCAGCCGCTCCGCATGAGGACACCCCCTGTCACTGCACGCACCAAGAGCCGCGGGAGCATCCGCATTCGGAGGAATTGCCCGACCATAACGAGCATTCGCCCGACTCCTGTTCAATCTGCCAGCTCATGATGATGCAGATTGATTCCCCTGAAGTTTTAGCCGCAACGCATATTTCTATTTTGGTCGAGCCGGTTCCTACCATGCCGGACGCCGTCAACTCTCTACAGCCCACCCTGCGCGAGCAGGCCCGGGCACCTCCGTTCAAGACTGCTTAGCATCCTATTTGCACACCTCTGCCCACCGGCAGAGCGCAGTCTTATTCTATTAACGGAGATTTAAATGAAACACTTTATTGTGCCCGCATTTGCAGCGGCGGGCCTGCTTACAGCTGCATACGCAAACACTGAACCGCCGAACTTTTCCTACAGCCAGGCCAAAAGCTCGCTGACGGCTTTCAATCCGGCCGTGTCGGTGATCATCGATACCTTCTACTACACCGAGGATTCGGAAGAAGGAATGAGCCACATCAAGGAAGAAATGTCCGGGTTTGGCCATGCGCATCATGACGATCACGGTCACAGCCATGGCTATGAAAATGGTTTTAACCTTCGACATCTGGAACTCCAGTTTTCAGCGGAGGTGGATAACTATTTCAAGGCATCGGCCATTGCGGCGATCTCTGAAACCAGCGCGGAGATGGAAACGGCAGAGATTGAAACCACCTGTCTGCCGTGGGGCTTCAAAGCGAAGGCAGGCAAGTTTTTCAGCGACTTCGGCTACATCAATGCCCGACACAGCCATGAATGGGATTTTACCGACCAGCCGCTGATTTATGAACTGACGCTTGGCAGCCACGGCCTGAATGAAAAGGGTGCGCAACTCTCGTGGCTGGCACCGACCCCGTTCTACCTGCTGGCCGGTGCGGAAGCGTTGCAGGGGGAAAACGAAAAAATGTTCAGCGATGTTGGCAGCGAGGAACTTCCATCGCACAACGGCCCGCGCTTGGGTGTGGGCTGGCTGAAGATTGCCCCGAACCTGCCGGGCAACCATGCCTGCCAGCTCGGGCTTTTCGGAGCGTCCGGCGTGCACCAAGAGGCGCATGCCACGACCACCACCAACGACCACTGGTTCGATGGCACCTCGTCTTTCTGGGGTTGCGATGCGGTCTACAAATATGACTCCCCCAAATCCTATGGCCAGGGCGACGTTGTGGTGCAGGCTGAATACCTTGCCCGTAAAATCGATCTCAAGCTTGAGCAGCATAAATCAGAACCTGCGTTGGTAGGAAACAGCAAAATCAACAAGCAGGACGGTTTCTACGTCCAGACGCTGTACGGATTCCTTCCGCGCTGGCGCGCTGGTCTGCGTTTCGACATGGTCGGACTGACCAACTCGGAAAAAACCCCGCCCGGAGGTGACTTCGACTATGGCGACAGCTACCGCACCAGTGCGATGATCGATTTCAGCCCTTCCGAATTTTCGCGCATCCGCTTTCAGGTCAGCAACGGCGACTATGAAACCGCAGCGGGTTCCGAAAACGTCTGGGAAGGTTTTGTTCAACTGGTGGTTTCGCTCGGTGCCCATGGCGCCCACAAATTTTAAGGGGGAATCAAGATGTTAGGAAAAAATGAAACTGTTGGAAAATTTCTACTTGGAATGCTCGTCGCGGCTTCGGCCATCAGCGCCCAGGCACGCGGCAAACTGCAGGTGGTCGCCACCACATCGGATCTGGCCTCGTTGGCCGAATCGGTGGCCGGCGATTATGCAAAGGTGGATTGCATATGCAGCGGAAAGAAGGATCCGCACCACCTGCAGGCGCGACCTAGATACATCATGATGGCACGCAAGGCGGATCTCTGGATCTGCGTGGGCATGGATCTGGAGATTGGCTGGGAAATGCCGGTGATCGATGGCTCGCGCAACCGCAAGATCCGCCCCGGCATGACCGGGCATCTCGATACTTCGGCCCATATCGAGCCGTTGGAGGTTCCCGACCCGCACTTGCTGAGCCGCGCCATGGGCGATGTGCATGCCCAGGGCAACCCGCACTATATGCTCGACCCGTACAATGCGCGGATTGTCGCAGCCGATATGGCGGAACGCTTGTCGCAACTCGATCCCGCCAATGCGGAAAGCTACCGCGGAAATGCCGTTGCATTCCAAACGGAGCTGGATCGCCGCATGTTTGGGGTGGACGCCGTTGAAAAGACGGGCGGCGACAAACTGTGGGAGTCCCTGCTTTCCGGCGAAGAGGTTGAAGCAGGCGGCTGGGTGGCGGCGATGAAGCCGCTGAAAGGCAAGTCGATTGTGACGTACCATAAAAGCTGGATCTACTTTGCCCACCGATTCGGTCTTAACATCGCAGCCGAACTGGAGCCCAAACCAGGGATTCCCCCGAGCCCGGCCCATCTGAGTTCGCTCGTGGAACTCGTGCAGGCGAAGCAGATCGGCATTATCCTGCAGGAGCCCTACTACAGCCGCAAGGCGGCCGAACGGGTTGCGGGAAAAACGGGAGCGAAGATTGTCGTGGTTCCGAATTCCACCGGCGGCGGCAACGGGGCGGATGACTATCTGGCTCTGATCGACTTGATCGTTGCCCAGCTCAAGGAGTCTTGATCCCATGAATCCCGCAGACCCCATCATTACCTGCAAGGATGTGTGTGTGGCCTACGGCCGGCAGGAGGTGCTCCATCGGGTGAATCTTGAGATTCCCCGAGGGGTATTCCTGCCCTTTACCGGCACCAACGGGGCGGGTAAAACCACGTTGCTTCGGGCCATCCTTGGGCTGCTCCCGCTACGTCGCGGAAAAATCAACACCCCATTCGGCCACCACCCCGCCGGTTATATGCCGCAACAGAAAGTGATCGATCCGCTCTATCCCGTCAGCACGCGGCAGATTGTCGAGATGGGACTCTACCCGGAGCGGGGCTGGCTGGGGCGCATCACCGCGCCACAGCGCCGTTCCGTGGACGAGGCCTTGGAACGGCTGGCGCTGGCGGAACACGCCGGCAAGAACTTCCGGGAGTTGTCCGGCGGCATGAGGCAAAAGGCCTTGCTGGCCCGGGCGTTCGTGAGCAAAGCGGAGGTGTTCATTGTGGACGAACCGACCTCCGAGCTGGATGAAGCCTCGGAAAAGGAGGTGCTCCACCACCTCCTTCAACTGAGCCGCGATCATGGCAAAACCGTGCTGATGGCCCATCACGATCTGGAGCTGATGGCGACGCTGACGGATTCCATATGCCGCGTGCGGCACGGCAACGCAAGCATTGAACCTGTCCGACAGGAAAGCGGGGCCGGCGCATGATGGAAAGCATTCTAAGTCTATTTGCACAGTTTCCCGAAGCGCTGGCGGCGGGCATCCTTATTTCGACGGTCTGCGCACTCTTCGGCGTTTTTGTAATCCTAAAGCATGCCGTGTTTATCGGAATCACGCTCTCCGAGGTGGCCGCCTGCGGGGTGGCCGCCGCATTCCTGCTGGGTATCCCGCCGTTTGCCGGGTCGACCGTTCTGGTGCTGGCGGCGGTTTCGCTGATGGCCTACCCCCTCGAAAAGCAACGGATTCCGCGCGATGCACTCATGGGCGTTATCTTTATTGCCGCCTCCGCGCTGAGCGTGCTGTTGGTTTCCAAGAGCGGCACCGGACTGGCTGCGATTCGCTCGCTGCTGTATGGCGATCTTATTCTCGCCTCCGGCTCCGATCTGGTGGTTTTATTTCTGGTGCTGATTCCTGCCCTGCTGGTTTTCCTGCTCTTTTTCCGTCCGATATTATACACGTTTCTGGATCGGGACGCCGCGCGGGTTCTCGGCATCAAAACCTTTGTATGGGAGGCGCTCTTCTTTATTGTGCTGGGGCTTATCATCTCCGCAACCTCGCGCATTGCGGGCGCGCTGCTGATCTTCTGCTACCTGGTGGTCAGCCCCGCCGCCGCAATGATCCTTAGCAAAAGGCTGAAAAGGGTACTTGTTATCTCGCCTCTCATGGCGGCCGCATCAACGCTGGCCGGGATGGTTGCGTCGTTCCACTACGACCTTCCAACCAATCAAACGATCTGCATGGTCAGTTGCTCCTTGTTTGTCTGTAGCGCTGCGGTCTCGGCACTTATAAAAAGAGTTCAACGATAGGTCTATTTATTATTCAGGTTAAAGTGTCTTCGGGTGTTAAAAACTCCCGAGGAACCAAAAAATGCAAGTGGAAGAGGGAAGAGTCCAACTGAAAAGCAGGCATCGAATCTGGTATCGCCGGATCGGTTCCGGCGATGCAATCCCGTTGCTCACCCTCCACGGCGGGCCCGGCTCCGGCCATGACTATCTGGAACCGCTCGAAAAACTAGCCGTGGACCGTCCCGTCATTCTGTATGACCAACTCGGGTGCGGGAAATCCGACCAACCCGATGACCGTTCCCTTTGGCGGATGGAGCGTTTTCTTACGGAGTTGGATGAGGTGCGGGAAGCTTTGGACCTGCAAGAGGTTCACCTCTTCGGCCAGTCCTCGGGCGGTATGCTTGCCATTGAATACATGCTCACCCAACCGCAGGGCGTGGCCAGCCTGATTCTTGCGGATTCGTGTGCCAGCATGCCCCAGTTGGAGCAGGAGGTGAAACGCCTGAAGTCGGAATTGCCAGACGAAACCATTGCAACACTGAACCACTTCGAGGCAATCGGCGATTTTCACAACCCGGAATACCGAGCGGCCGTTGTTGAATTCTACAAGCGGCATGTATGCCGTTTGTCCGCAATGCCGGACTGTCTGCTACGCACGACAGCGAACCTGAAAAACAACGCCGTCTACGAAACCATGAACGGGCCGAACGAGCTGGTAATTACAGGAAACCTGAAGGACTGGAACCGGATCGACCGGCTTGCGGAAATCGGCGTTCCCTCCCTTATCCTGGTTGGACGCTACGATGAAGTTACTCCCGCCTGCGCCGAAACCCTCCATCTAGGCATTGCCGGTTCGCAATTAGTGGTTTTTGAAGAAAGCTCGCATATCCCTCATATCGAAGAAGAAGACAAGTATCTTGAAGCTGTGTCCCGCTTCCTATCTCGTGTCGATACGAAAAGCGGCGGTGCTAAAAGACCTTCCGGAGATGCTTCTTGAGATGTTTAACCAAGGCCTTCTCGTGCCGAAAACCAGTCAGCCTTTCTACTTCTTCTCCATCTTTGATAATGAGAATGGTTGGAATACTAGTCACTCGAAAGCGCTCGGCCAGTGCGGGGCAATTTTCTATGTCGCAATTCCCAAGCTTTATTCGCTCGGCTATCGTATTCGCGGCCTTCTCGACAAGAGCGGCCTCTTTCCGGCACTCGATATCCCGCGGATCCCCGAAGCAAACCACACTCAACCCCTCGCGTGTTTCAGCATCAAAATTAGCATCGTTAAACTCGATTTTATGCACACTCATAGCGATCACCTCTCCTCGAAATCATGGTAGGATCATGGTTAGGCGAGGGCAAGCTTGCGGGGAAACTTTTATGCGGGTGGCACGGCAGCTTCTACTCGATGTAAAAAAACGAAAGTCCCTTCATTTTTGTCCGAAGATCAAGGGGCGAACCCGATGTCTAGCGAAATTCTTCCAGACAGGAACAAACGCCTGCGGTCATTAGGTGATTCAAACCCGCAAACCGTGTCCAACTGCCCCGATTTTGAGCGTTTCTTTACTGTTTATATACCGCGGGGCAGGTCTATATTTCCCCCTTGGAAAAGAGAGGCTTTCTATGCATGAAGATATTGTGAAAATGAACGAGCGCTACCAGACGGAGAGCGAAGTCCTCCAAAAAGTGCGCGAGGAAGTGGCCAAGGTGATCATCGGCCAGGAGGATTTGATCGAAAGCCTGTTGCTGGCGCTGCTCTGCAACGGCCATGTACTCATCGAAGGGATTCCCGGCCTCGCCAAGACGCTCGCGGTCACCACGCTCGCGCAGACGCTGCACGCCGGGTTCAACCGCATCCAGTTCACCCCCGACCTGCTGCCTGGCGACCTCATCGGAACGATGATGTACAACCCGAAGACCAACGAGTTCACTCCGCATAAAGGGCCGATCTTCGCCAACATTATCCTTGCCGACGAAATCAACCGCTCCCCCGCCAAGGTACAGAGCGCCCTGCTCGAAGCCATGCAGGAGCACCAAATCACCATTGGCGACCAAACCTACAAACTCGACGAGCCCTTCCTCGTCCTCGCCACCCAGAACCCCATCGAACAGGAAGGCACCTACCACCTCCCCGAGGCGCAGATCGACCGCTTCATGTTCAAGCTCGACGTCGTATACCCCTCTAAAGACGAGGAGCACCGCATCCTCAAGCGCATGGGCAAAACCAAGGTCGACCTGTCTGTCAACACCGTCATGGAAGTTGCCGACATCAACCGCCTGCGCGGCATGGTCGACGAGGTCTTCATGGACGAAAAACTCGAGCACTACATCCTCGACCTCGTCCAGGCCACGCGCGACCCCGCCCGGTTCGGGCTCGATTGCGCCGACCTCATCCGCTACGGGGCCTCGCCACGCGCCAGCATCTTCCTCGCCGTCGCGTCGCGCGGGCGCGCCATGCTCAACGGTCGCGGCTACGTCGTCCCGCAAGACATCAAGGATGTCGCACTCGACATCCTCCGCCACCGCGTCATCCTCTCCTACGAAGCCGCCGCCGAGGAGAAGAGCTCCGAAGATATCCTTCGCCAGATTTTGGAAACCGTTGAAGTGCCGTAGAAATGAAGAATGAAGATTTTAGAATGCAGAATGGCGGGTCTGCGACGCCTTTGTTTTCAAGGGGGTACGGGGCTCTCCCCGTCAACCATTCTTCATTCTGAAATCTGAATTCTTAATTCCCATGTCTTCCCAATTCCATACCGACCTCCTCAAGAAGGTGCGCCAGATCGACATCGTCAGCCGCAAGGTCGTCGACGAGCTGCTGGGAGGCGAATACAAAAGCGTCTTCAAGGGACGCGGGATGGAGTTCGACGAGGTGCGCGAATACCAGCCCGGCGACGAAATCCGCACGATTGACTGGAACGTGACCGCCCGCACCGGCAAGCCCTTCGTCAAGCGCTTCATCGAAGAGCGCGAACAAGCCCTCTTTTTCCTCGTCGACCTATCCGCCTCAGGCTCCTTTGGCTCCGCCGAGAAAACCAAGAACGAAACCGCCGCCGAGCTCTGCGGCCTCCTCGCCTTCTCCGCCATCAAGAACAACGACAAGGTCGGGCTTATCATTTTCACCGACGAGATCGAGCTCTTCATTCCGCCCGGCAAAGGCCAGCTCCACGTCCTGCACATTATCCGCGAAATCCTCGGCTTTGAGCCAAAACGCAAGGGCACCTGCATTTCCTGCGCGCTCGACTACCTCGGGAAAATGGTTAAAAAGAAGTGCGTCACCTTCCTCATCTCCGACTTCCAGGATTCGGGCTGCGACAAAGCCCTCAAGCTTGCCGCCATCCACTACGACCTCATCGCCGTCACCATCACCGATCCGCGCGAACTCGAACTTCCAAATGCCGGACTCGTCGAACTTTCCGATGCCGAAACCGGCGAGCAGATCCTCGTCGACACCGCCAGCGCCGCCGCGCGAAAACGCTTCAAGACCGTCGCCCGCGCGCGCCACCTCGAAATCAAGGATTTCCTCGCCCGCCTGAACATCGACCAGATCGACATCCACACCGACCGCGACTACCTCCGCGACCTCATCCGCTTCTTCCATACCCGCGAACGGAGGCAAACGCTGTGATGCAGGAGGGGTCGATCCTATCTTTTAATGTTTTGCGCTCCCTGCGCTCTTTTGCGGCCCTCCTCCTCCTTTTCGGGTGCTCAAAGAAGGTTGCGGAACCATCGTCTATTTCCGAACCTGAGCTTACCCGCCAGTATCGACAGGGTTCTCTCACGGTGGTCGTGTCGGTTAGCGAAACCAACATTGCCTCCTCCGGGACAATCCAGCTCATGCTCGACGTGCAGGCTCCGCCCGGCGCCAAGGTTGGGTTTCCAGAGCTTGGATATTCTATCGGGCCATTCGCCATTTCGGACAGCTATTCCGAACCGCTCCAGACCCTGCCCAACGGGAAGATCCTCCATCGCCAGATCTGGCAACTCGTCCCCTCCCTCCCGGGCGAGGGAATCTTCCAGCCCTTGGAAATCACGGCAGGATCGGCCCGCATCAAAACCAAGCCAATCCCCGTTACCGTCCGCTCCCTCTTGCCCGAAGGACTGGAAGCTTTCGAAATCAAGGATATCGCCGCACCCGCAACCTTGCTTCCCGAACAGAGAACGCAGCGACACCGCGGGCTGATCCTCGCGGGATCGGCCATCGCCATTGCGTTGGCCATTGCTTTCATCCGGCTCCGGCGGAAAACGAAAACCATCGCTATGGCTCCCCCGCACGAAACGGCTTTCCAAGCACTGGAAAACCTCCCCGAAGATCCCGTTGCCCGGCTCCACGAACTCAACCGTATCCTATGCGAATACATCGAACACCGCTTTACCCTTCCCATGATTGGGAAAACCACCTGCGAAATTCTCCCCATCCTTGAAAACACCAATATCAAAGGACTGACCCCTGCGCTGACCCCTGCGCTGCTTGGGTTCTTTGAACACGGGGAGCAGGTTCGGTTTTCGAACCGGGTGCCAGATGGTTTTGTGGAAGAAGCGGAGCGGATTGCGCGGAAGTTTGTTGAAACCACGAAACGGGAGGAGCCATGCGGCTAGCCTTTCCATGGATGTTGCTGCTGCTCCTGCCGGTGGTAAAAATGATCGCGGACCATTTCCGCAGAGGCAATGAGACCGCGTTGGGATTTTCGTCGCTGGCGGCGTTTAAGAAGGTGCCGCGCACAACGAGGCAACGGTTTATTCCCCTGCCCTTCTGGCTTCGGGTTTTCTCGTTGCTCTTGTTGATCCTCGCCTTGGCACGGCCGCAGCGGCAGGAGATGGCGCAGGGCGTTCCAAAGGAAGGTATCGCGATCGAGCTGGTGGTTGATGTTTCCAGCTCGATGGATATTTCGATGCCGTTCCAGGATACCACCATGAGCCGCATGGAAGTGACGAAACAGGTCGTTGAACAATTTGCAACCGAACGGCCTAACGATTTGATAGGCCTGATCACGTTCGCGCGCTATGCCGACACGGTCTGCCCGCTGACGCTCAGCCACGATTCGCTGCTCTACTTCATCCGCGACCTCCAGATCGAATCGCGTCCGAACGAGGACGGCACAGCCTTTGGCGACGCGCTTGCCTTGGCGGCCGCCCGCTTGAAAACCGCGGAGGAACGCTACAGCACCGAAGACGACCAGCCCGCCGGCTATACCATCAACAGCAAGGTCATTATTCTGCTGACCGACGGCAACAACAACTGCGGCCGCCACCTGCCGATGGAGGGCGCCGCGCTGGCCGAGCACTGGGGCATCCGTGTCCACACGGTTGCCATCACCGATCCGCCGGAGATGAAAACCATCCAAACCCCGGAAGGGCCGGTACAGATCGAGGCCGAGCCGCTGGTGCAGGAACGCATCCTGAAAAAAATTGCCGAAACCACGGGCGGCATCTACCGCCGCGCCACCGATGAGACCTCGCTTCGCGATGTCTACAGCGAGATCAACGCCATGGAAACGAGCGAACTCGAAACCATGCGCTACCATACCTACACCGACATTTTCCAGCCCTTCGCCATGACGGGGCTACTGCTACTCCTCGGACACATTATCCTCACCACGACCTGGCTCAGGAGGATTCCGTGAGCATAGTTCATTTCTACAACCCCGGCATGCTCATCTGGCTATGGCTGGTTCCGGCCGTTGCGGGTTTGTTTCTCCATGCTGCCGCCAAGCGCAAACAGGCGATCAAGGTCTTTGGTTCGGGTGCCGCTTTGGTTGGCCGCAAGCGCGGGGCGGTTGGCGATTGCGCGGCGGTTGCGCTAGTCGTTCTCGCCCTCGCCCGCCCCGCATGGGATTTGCAGGAGCAACAACTGCAGGAGACCGGGCGCGATGTGGTTTTCCTGCTCGATGTTTCCCGCAGCATGCTCGCCGAAGATATGCATCCAAACCGGTTGGAGAGTGCCAAGACGGCGATACACGATTGCGTTGAGGCGCTCTCGGGCGATCGCGTCGGGCTGGTGCTGTTTGCGGGTTCGGCCGAGATCCGCTGCCCGCTGACGGTCGACTACGACTATTTCCGCATGGCGCTGCGCCAAGCCTCGCCGGAGAGCGTCGCGGCGGGCGGAACGATGCTCGCCAACGCCATCGAGAAGGTGGCCGACAAACTGATCGATCCCGAAAGGGCGGGCGTGCAGGACGTGATCCTGATCACCGACGGCGAGGACATGGTCGACGGTGCCGACGAGGTCGGCGCCGCCCGGTTGCTGGACGAAGCGGGGGCGCGGCTGATTGCCGTCGGCATTGGCGATCGCCTGCGCGGCAGCCGCATTTCGATGGAGAACGACGAAACCGGAACAACCTCGTTCATGAAGCACGGCAACCGCGAAGTCTGGACCAAATTGCATTCGGAAACCCTTCGCCAGATGTCGGCCGCCGTTTCCGATGGGGTCTACTTCGAGGTGGCCAATGGCCCGTTCGACCTGAAACAAATCTACCGACAAGTGATGGAGCACGCGCAGCGCACCTCCGTCGGAAAGCGGGTGATGGAAAACTACGAGGAAAAGTTTCCCCTGTTTCTTGGTGGAGCCGTTCTCGCCTTGCTGCTTTCCAATCGTTGGAAGCCCCGCAAGGTGCATCTGCTTTTAGGCCTGCTACTTTTTGCAGGATCGGTTCGCGCCAATCCCGCGAAGCTTTTCAAGAAAGGGAACAAGGCGTATGCGGAGGGACGGTTCGACGCTGCGGCAAGCGCCTATCAGGAAGCGGCGGCAGATGCCCCTGAGTCGGCCGAGATCCTCTACAATCTCGGCAATGCGCAGTTCCGGGCCGGGGGTTTCGAGGAGGCGCAGGCTTCATACGAATACGCCGCATCATTGGCCAAAACGGATGCGATGCGTAGCCAATGCTGGTACAATCTGGGCAACTGCATGGTGAAGATGTCCGAAGGTTTCCGCGAGAATGAGCCGCAGGCGGCGGTGGAGTATTGCCGGCAGGCGGCATGGCTCTACCGCACCGCGTTGGAATACAACAGCGCTTTTGGCGAGGCCGCCTACAACCTTGAGATCAGCCAGCGCATGGCGGCCTCCATGGTGGAGGAGATTCGCGAGCGGGAGGAACAGGAGCAGCAGGAAAATGAACTGATCAAATATATCCGCGAAAAACTCGCGGAATTTATCGAGCGCCAATCGACCCTGCTCGATGCCAAGAGAACCGGCGAACCACAGAAGGTTCTGGAGGAGGACACCCGTGCACTGGCAAAGGTGATGGAGAATTCCGGGTTGCATGCGGATATCGCGCTTCCGGACGGTACCGCCATGCCGGGGCCACTGAAGGAAACCTATGAACATACGGCATCGGCGGCCGACGCCATGGCCATCCCCGACCAGCATGTTGCCCTGATCGAGTTGATGGCCGCGTTGGGTGCCGCGCCGGAGGATCCGGACCAGCAGAACGGCGAGTCGGAAGAGAGCGACGACTATGATATGGATGACGGGGAAGCGGATCAATATGAGGAGGCCGATCCGTTCGGCGACTTTTCGGAATACGAGGAGATCCGCGGCGTACCGCCCCCGAACCAGACCGAAATGGACATCCTTGCCGAAGAGATCCAGAATCAAACGCGACGCAAGAAAAAGAAGGCCGGGGAATACAAGGCCGTCGAAAAGGATTGGTAGAATGGGTTATTGGAAACATCTGTTTATTGTTGCGGCCCTGACCGCCGGCACGGCGCGGGGAACGACCAACTTCTATGCCCAGGCGGACGCGGCGGAGACCCATGTGTTTCTCGGGCAGGTCTTCACGGTCGATGTGCTTGTGAAGGCACCGGAGTTGCCGGAAGCACCGGACATGGGAAACCTGCCCGGTTTCAACGTGACCGTGCTTGATTCCGGAAGCGCCACGAGCCAAGCCAATACCTTCCTTTTCCGCTATGCCTTCCGCGCCACGCGCGAAGGCGCGCTGACGATCCCCGCGCTCGCGTTTCTTGCGCAGGAGAAAACAATTGCCACAAAGCCGATTGCGGTTGCCGCCAGAAAGCCCGCGCCAACCGACCGCATGAAACTTCGCACCGAACTGTCGAAGCAATCGGTCTATCTGGGAGAGCCGGTCCTGCTGACGACAACGTGGGAAAGCACCTACCTGCTTGGCGCGCTCAAAGCAATCGACTTCCATTTTCCCATCCTGAACGATCGTCGCTTCCAAGTGCTGGAACCCTACGAACCGGAAAAGGAAAAGAACACCCAAACCACCGGACTGCCCGTCCACGGAACGCGCGTGCTGGCCACGCGCAGGAGCTATCAGGTCGGCAAGGTGCAACACCAGTCGTTGTCGTTTAGCAAAATCCTGATTCCGAAAAAGACGGGTCGACTGGTGGTTTCCCCCAGCACCCTGCTCTGCGCGGCAGAACAGGAAAAAAACCGGGGGAGACGGTCTGCCTTCCAGTACCCGGCCTATTTCGACAATACCTATTTCGACCAAAACCTGACGGACGGAAACTACACGCGCATCCACACCGAGTCCGCTCCGGTCGCGCTCGACGTGAGACCGCTCCCGATCGAAGGCCGCCCCGATCTGTTCAACGGAATGCTCGGCGACTACACCATCGATGTGCAGGCCGACCCGGAAACCGTTCGCGTGGGCGAACCCGTCACGCTCACCATCACCATTACCGCCGCCGGGTTCATGGAAAATATTTTCTTCCAGCCGCTGCGCTACCAGCCCTTGCTCGTCAACCGCTTCGAGATTCCGACGGAGCGCGCCCTGCCGCAGCGCACGGGAAAATCAAAAATATACACGCAGACCGTCCGGCCCCTCTCGACCACCATCAGCAACGTTCCGCCGATCCAGCTGGCCTACTTCAGTCCTGCATCGAACGCCTACATCGCCGCCCGGTCCGCGCCAATCCCCTTGCAGGTCTTGCCGGCGGAGGCCATCGCCGTTTTCGGCATGGACACCACGCCGTACCGCAGCCGCCTGCGCACGGCCAGGGAGGGCATCCGGCACAACTATGAAAACCCGGACATGCTCGAAAACCGCCGTCGCCCGCTATTTGGATGGGCGCATCCCGGGCTGGTTTTTCCGATCCTGCTGCTGCCGCCGCTGGTGTTGGCCGGGCTTTCGCTGGTCTCGCTCCTTGGCGAAAAGAAGCACCACATCCATCGCACCGCCAAGGCCGCGCGCGCCTACAAGGTCTACCGCAGGAATGCGGCCCACATTATCCGAAGCCACCACATGAAGGTCGAGATCTACGGCGACCTCGACCACGTGCTGCGCGCCTACCTCGGCGACCGCCTCCACCTCGTTCCCGGCGCGCTTACCTTTCGCGATGCGGAAAAATCGCTGGTCGGGAAGGGAGCGGATGCCCGGACACTGGAAGAACTCAGGGAGCTGTTTGCACGGTGCGAAGCCTACCGTTTTACGACGGATTTCAACGAAACCGCTCAGGCGAAAAAGATTATCCACGAGGCCACCCGCATCGTAAAGGCCGTCGAAAGGAGTTTGAAATGAGCCTGTGTATTAAGCTCCGCGTTTTAGGTTTTAAGCTCCTGCTCATGGCCGCGGTTCCAGCCTTTGCCGCGGACTACAAAGTCCAAACGCTGGAAAAGGCGCACGGGATGTTCCATGCGTCGACGAATGCCGCGATGTATGCGGAGGCCGCGCGGGAATATGCTTTTTTGGTGGAGGAAGAGGGCATCCGCAACGGACACCTTTTCTACACGCTTGGCAATGCCTGGTTTCTGGCAGGCGATGTGGGGCGGGCGGTTTTGAACTACCGGCGGGCGGAGCAGTATCTACCCGGCAACACCGACGTTCGGCATAACCTCGAAGCCGCGCTGGAACAGCGCAGCGACCTGATTCCGCCGAAGGAGCCCCACCCTGTCGCCATCAAGTTGCTGGGCTGGCACATCGATACTTCCCCGATGTTCCGCTGGTGGCTGTTCGCGGCCTGCTGGCTGGTTCTATGGGCGGCATGGGCCTGGACGGGAAGGGCGCAGAGGAAAGAGGGGCGCATCGCGGTTGTTGTTGCGGGCGTCGTCTCAGTGGCATTAATGGCCTCGTTGTTGACCGAAGCCCCTCATGCAAACCGGAACGAACCGGGCGTGGTTTTGGCGGACGAGGTGCTGGCGCGCAAGGGCGATGGAGAAATGTACGCCCTCGCCTTCCTCGACCCGCTCCATGCCGGCACCGAGTTCGAACGACTGGAAAACCGGGGGAATTGGTGGCGCGTCCGCTTGGCCGACGGCCAAACCTGCTGGATTCCATCGAGTGCCGCCGAAACCGTGTTATTTTGACGTTGCGAACAGGTCGCGTATGGTTGAGACGACCTTGTCGGGCGTAAAGGGCTTTTCGAGGAAGGCGGCTTCGGGAGGAACACCTTCCTCGGTGACTTGCGCACGGGAGTATCCAGACATGAAGAGAAGCTTTATTTCCGAATGGAGTTCGCACACCGCCACCGCCAGCTCGGCACCGCCAAGACCAGGCATCACAACATCGGTGAAAAGCACGTCGATCTGCCCGTCAAACTTGCGCGCAAGCTGCACGGCCTCCCAGCCATCGTCGGCCACCAGCACTTTGTAGTCCTGCGCCTCCAGCGTATGGGAAACGAGTCCGCGAATCATGGGGTCGTCTTCCACCAGCAGAATGATTTTCCCGGCCTGTTCCATGTCAACTTCGGTTTCCGACGGAGCAACCGGCTCCGTTGGTGCGGATACTTCATCCGCAATTTCTTCAGCGGGCGATTCCTCCTCCTGCTCAGCCAGGGGAAGATAGATCATAAAGGTGGTGCCTCCGCCAAGATTGCTGATCACATCAATGAATCCGCCGGTCTGCTTGATGATGGTATTTACGATCGACAAGCCCAGCCCGGTACCCTTCCCGGACGCTTTTGTGGTGAAGAAAGGTTCGAAGATCCGGCTGATTTTCTCGGGATCGATCCCCTGCCCCGTATCCCGAACGGAAATCTTGGCATAGATCCCGGCAGGGAAATCATCCGGTTTTTGGCGCTCTCCATCACCCACATTCTGGCAATCGGTCTTGATGGTAATGCGTCCGCCATTGGGCATGGCATCGCGGGCATTTACGGCAAGATTCATCAGAACCTGCCCCAACTGCACGGAATCGGCTTTAACGAAGATGGGCTCTGCGGAGAACCGGGTGATGAGCTGGACCTTTTCCCCGATCAAGCGCGAAAGCATCTTATCGGTGTCCGCCAAGGTGGTGTTGAGGTCGAGAACCACCGGCTCCGTCTGTTCCTTGTGGCTAAAACTGAGCAGTTTGCGGGTAATAAAGGAAGCCTTGCGCGCGGCCTCGACCACCTCCCGGGCATTCTGCTCGGTTTCGCCCGACTCCGGATTGGCAATGATCAGGCTGGAATAGCCATCGATAATGGTGAGCAGGTTGTTGAAATCGTGCGCAATGCTTCCCGCCAAACGCCCGACGGCTTCCATTTTCTGGGAGTGGTGCAGTTGCTCGGTGAGCATTTCCCGTTCGTTCTCCAGCATCTCCCGTTCCACGGCCGGAATGATCACCATCTTGTTCAACAACACAGCGAGCAATCCGAGGATGAATAGGCCGGCGAGCAGATACACGGCGACCGCGAGCACGGTGAGGATTGAGCTACTATGGCTTTCGAACGAGAGTTGCCCATGGAGCTGGATCAGGGAAATAAGCACCCCACCGGTCACAGCAGCCGCTAGGATCGAAGCGGCGATAAGGATCAAAAGGATTCTGGTCTTTAAACTCATGGTCTCCCAACTGGATACCCGAAAACATAGCTGTTTAGCAAGCACGGCTCACGAATAAAATAGGTTCTATTTGCGTAGCTTCTGCGGTAGCAACCGTCCGGAGGCCTAGCCCGCCTCGGCCCAATGCCAGAAATTCTTCAGCATGCGCAAGCCCACCGCCTGCGATTTTTCGGGGTGGAACTGGGTGGCGAACACATTGTCTTTCCAAACGCAGGAACAGTAGTCGAAGCCATACTCCGTCTTGCCTGCCACGATGGATTCGTCGGACGGGCAAACATAGTAGGAGTGCACGAGGTAGAAAAACGAACCGTTCTCGATTCCATCGAACATCGGGCAGTCCGGCTGCACCTCGTTGATCCGGTTCCACCCGATCTGCGGCACCTTTAGCTCCTTGGGCAGGTCGAAGCGCTTCACCGTTCCCTCAAAAATCCCAAGGCCGGGAATACCGGGCGACTCTTCCGAACTTTGGAACAACGCCTGCAAGCCGAGGCATATCCCCATCAGCGGCCTGCCGGACTGAACCCACCCTTCTATGGCTTGGACAAAGTCGTGCTCGACCAAATGCCGCATGCAGTCGCCAAAGGCGCCGACGCCCGGAAGCACCACTGCGCGGCAGAAATCCATCTCCTCTTTGCGGGTAATAATCTTTGCGTCAAGCTCCAGAAACCGGCAGGCGTTCGAGACGCTGCCAAGGTTCCCCATTCCATAGTCGATAATGCCGATCATTTGCCTAGTCCTGTAAAAATCATGGGGCGCAGTTTAGACATGGTGCGGCGGAATGAACACACAAAATATCCGGTCAATCAACCTTTCAGCACCCCTAGCGGCCGCAGCTTCACCACCGGATCGATGAGGTCGAGCTCGGCCTCGATCACCTCGTCGATATTCTTGTAGGCCTGCGGTGCCTCGCTGAGATCCAGCATGCCCCGCCCCTTCTTGCCGCGCCCGCGCACGGGATGCCATCCGGAAAAGACGACACCCTCCATGGCCTTGTCGCACGCCTCTTTCGAGAGCGATCGCGATGCCGCCATGCGCCCCATCGTGCGCCCCGCCCCGTGCGAACACGATGCAAACGACTCGGTAGCCCCCTTGCCGCGCACGATGTAGGATGGCGTACCCATGCTGCCGGGAATAATCCCCATTTCACCCTGTTTCGCCGAAGTCGCCCCCTTGCGGTGCACCCAGACCTTTTCCCTAAAATGCTCCTCCAAGGCGGCATAGTTGTGGTGGATGTTGATCTCCTTCAAAAAATTCACACCTGCGCAGGTGTGACGGAAAGCCGCCTTGAAAACCTGCATCATCCGGGCGCGGTTTTCGAGGGCATAGTCCAGTGCAAAGTTCATTTCGCGGATATAATCCTGTCCCGCTTCGCTTTCGACTTCCAACCAGGCCAGATCGGGAATCGCAAAACCGGCGCACTGCCCCATCGCCTTTTTATGGTGATGCTCGGCAATGCGGTAGCCGAGGTTGCGCGAACCGGAATGGAGCATCAGCCAGATGCAACCATCGTCGCCCGCCTGGATTTCAATAAAATGGTTTCCGCCGCCGAGCGACCCGAGGTTCCTGAACGCCAACTCGCGTGCGTGCGCATCGAGCCAGTGCGGCAGTTCGGCGAACCGCTTCCATTTCTGCGACTGCTTGTGGCCATGCCCCTCGCCCATTGGAACACCGCGCCTCACCGCTTCCAGGCAACGGGCAATTTGATCGCGCGACATTTCCGCCACGAGCCAATCCGTCTGCACGGCGCACATGCCGCAACCAATATCCACACCGACCGCGTTGGGGAGGATTGCATCCTTGCAGGCCACCACCCCGCCGATCGGCATACCGTAACCGACATGGCAGTCGGGCATCAGCGCCACATGCCGGAAAACCTTCGGGTGGTTGGCCAGATTCGCCGCCTGTTCCAACGCGCCCTTTTCAATCCGCGCACACCACGACTTGACCGGCA
>CBDVCB010000054.1:0-19104 GCA_965372395.1 uncultured bacterium | reverse complement strand
GCATTGGGCGCGGGAAATGGAGAAAATGTACGGATGTGTACACTGACACCTTTTTTCCTTTTTCTGACACCTTTTTTGCTGACACCTTTTTTGACACCTTTTTCTTTTTCCGGATGTGTACACTGACACCTTTTTCTTTTTCTGACACCTTTTTCTTTTTTTTCCTTTTCCGAGTGCGGGGCAGAGGGATGTGTGGATATCCCGGGAACTTGGGAGAGCCTGTGTCTCCCTGTCAGGAAAACAACCGGAGAGGGGCGGAGCCGGAACCCAAGGCCGATGCCGCTGATTCCGTCGGGGCAGGGGCGGTCTTAGCCGTCTCATAGTAGCGTTTGAAAGCAGGGAAACCTTTTCCGGAGGAAGCCTGTGAGTAGCCAAGGGGATAAGCGGTCGGAGTATGAAGTATCTGGAGACCGCATGGAGCGGACATAGGGTCGCAGGAACATGGCCGGGATGCAGATATACTACATAAGCGACGAAAGCATGCAGGGAAGCATCATATGTAATCGTCGTCGGGCAAGTTGTACATACTACCGAGGAACCGGATGCATTAATCGTGCTCGTCCGGGTCTGTGGGGGTGCCACCCGGCAACGGGTGGTGTGAATCCCTTCCCTCGCACCTCCATCCTTGACTGGCCACAAATCCTTCTATTCGCTTGGCTCTGCTTTAGCCCGTCCTTCTTTTTTCTCGAAGCGGATCGTTTGAAACGGTTTACTGTTTGAAAGTTTGTGCGGTTTTAGATTGGAGTGCGATATGCTTTCACAGGTTAATTCGGGGGCGGTGTCCGGGATCGATGCCTATGCGGTGGAGATCGAGGTCAACGCCGGACATGGCGAACCCAAGGTGGTGATCGTCGGGCTGCCCGACGCTGCCGTGAAGGAAAGCTCCGACCGCGTTTGGACGGCGCTCATCAACTCGGGCTTTCGCCCGCCCATGGGGCGCACCACCATCAACCTTGCCCCGGCCGATATGAAAAAGGAGGGCCCGAGCTTCGACCTACCCATCGCGGTCGGAATCATCGCCGCGCTTGACGATATCCAGCACGATCTCCTGCCGCGCATCTGCATCGTCGGCGAGCTGGCACTTAGCGGGGCGGTGCGCCGGGTGCGCGGCATCCTGCCCATCGCGATCATGGCGCGCAACGCCGGGATCAAAGCCATTATGGTTCCCGCCGAGAATGCAGAAGAGGCCGCCGTGGTCGACGGCATCAAGGTGTTTCCCGTCCGCAACCTGCGCGAGGCCGCCGACTTTTTGAACCAAGACCTTAAGCTTGATCCCTACCATCTCGACATCCAATCCGTTTTCGAAGCCAACAGCCTCTACGAAGACGACTTTGCCGATGTGAAGGGGCAGGAGTTCGCCAAGCGCGCACTCGAGGTGGCCATTTCGGGAGGGCATAATTGTCTGTTGATCGGCCCTCCCGGGACGGGGAAAAGCATGCTGGCCAAGCGGCTGCCTTCGATCCTGCCGTCGATGTCGCTCGATGAGGCGCTGGAGACGACCAAGATCCACAGCATATCCGGCTCGCTCAAATCGCACCAGGCATTGGTGGCGCGCCGACCGTTCCACTCGCCGCACCACACCATTTCCGACGCCGGGCTGCTCGGCGGCGGAAGCAATCCAATGCCCGGTGCGGTGAGTCTTGCCCATAACGGGGTGCTGTTTCTCGACGAACTGCCCGAGTTCCAGCGCAGCGTGCTCGAAGTGATGCGCCAACCGCTCGAAGACGGCGAGGTCACCATCGCCCGGGCCGCCGCCAGCGTCACCTATCCCTGCCGCTTCATGCTTGTTGCGGCAATGAACCCGTGTCCTTGTGGGTATCAAACCGATCCCAAGCGCGAGTGCCGCTGCTCGCCCACGCAGATCGCGCGCTATCGCAGCAAGATTTCCGGTCCGTTGCTCGACCGCATCGATATCCACGTTGAAGTTCCCGCTATCTCCTACGAACAGCTCGTGAAACTCGACAAAGGCGAGTCCTCCGCCGCCATTCGCGAGCGCGTCGTCCGTGCTCGCAAGATCCAGCAAGAGCGCTACAAAGACCAGCCCGGCACCCACTGCAACGCCAACATGCGCAGCAAAATTCTCCATCAAATCTACCGCATGGAACCCGATGCCGAGCAGATTTTGCGTACCGCCATGAGCGATCTGAATTTTAGCGCCCGCGCCTACGACCGAATTTTAAAGGTTGCCCGCACCATCGCCGACCTCGCCGCCGCCGACACCATCCAGTCCCAACACATTTCCGAAGCCATCCAATACCGGACGCTGGATCGGCAGTTGTGGGTTTGAGAGAGAAAAGAAGTGGCTACAATGTTTCCAAAAAGTCGCTTGCTTCAGTTTTAGCGGAGCGCGTTTCTTTTCCGTGGTTGCTTCGGCGGTGCGGGCGGCCCAGCGGTTCGTATCCGGATCGCCGACCGCCCTTGAACTTGCAGGCGTGTCCAAGCCGAAACAGGTCTTTTTCAACAGTGTGGTGTTGCAGGGGAAAAGCAAAGGCAGACGATGAAATCCACGGGGCCTATCTCAAGCGCCAGCGGATGATTACCAAGGACGGGTGGAAGCTTAACATCGATGTCTTCCGCCTCTACAACCTGAAGGCCGATCCGCCGGAAATAAACGATCCGCTCAAACTGGATCGGTAGGCGTTGGGAGGGCAGGCCGGAAAGCCCGCCCCACGTGGAGCAGGCTTTCGAGCCTGCTCATCGGCCGAAGGGCTAAAGCCCGGCGGTGAAGGAGATGAAGGCGGCGGCGCCGGTGAGGTCGGAGCTTCCGCCGACGTCGGACAGGTCGACATTCGACCACGAGCCGCGTACGCCGAGCCCCAGCATGCCTTGTTCGTAGAGGCGGAATTCGAATCCAGCGCGGGCGTAGAGGCCGAGACCGAAGGCCGATTCGTGGTTCTCGTAGGTTCCGCCATCGTCTTCCTCGCGATCGGAGCGGTAGTCGGCATAGACCATCAGCGGACCGCCGGCGGCATAGAGTCGGACCTTCCGGTTCTTGTCGAGAAACACGCTGGCGTAGGGGCCGCCCGCGAGGTCGAACATCCACATGGAGGTGGAGATACTGACATAGAGGCCGCTACCGCCGGCGGAGGCAAAGTTGACCTTGTCGAACCTGAAGCCGAGCAGGAAGGAGCATTCCAACCCGTATTGGAAACGATCGCCCTTGGGAACGGTTCCCCATGCGGCACCCAGTTGGGGAAGGAGAGACATATCGATTTCGGTGGTATCGCCATTTCCGCTGCTGTCGTCGAACTTCAGATCCTCAAACTGCACCGCGCCAAGCAGGGCCTGCACGGTATAGTTGTGGTCCCATGTATCGTAGGTGTGGTATTGGGAGGCCTGTGCAGCGGATGTGACCAACAAGGCGGCGAGTCCGGCGAATATGGATTTTTTTGCATGCATGGATTATCCTTCCTTTTGTTTATTGTCCTTAACGTTTTTTTCCGAGGTTTTTTGTACGATGTAGTAGAGCATGGGCACAAAGATCAGGCTGGCGACGGTGGCAACGAGCATGCCGCCGAATACCGTCGTGCCGAGTACCTTGCGGCTCTCCGCGCCGGCACCGGAGGCGAGTACGAGCGGGATTACACCGAGGATGAAGGAGAAGGCGGTCATGAGCACGGCACGGAAGCGCAGGCGCGCGGCGGACATGGCCGCCTCAAAGACGCTCTTTCCTTCTTCGTGCTCCACTTTGGCAAATTCGACGATCAGAATCGCCGTTTTGGTGCAGAGGCCGATCAAGAGGACGATGCCGACCTGGGCGTAGATATCGAGGCTCATCTTGCCGACCGATAGCGCGATCGCGGCACCGAGCAGGGCGGTGGGGACGGAGAGGCAGACGGAGACCGGAATGCTCCAGCTTTCATACTGCGCGGCGAGCACGAGGTAGACGAGGATGATGGCGAGCACGTAGATAATGTTCGTCCCCCCTTGCGCCGCTTTTTCCTGATAGGAGAGCTCGGTCCATTCCAGACCCATCGAGGCGGGTAGTTTGGTTTTCGACATGTCTTCGACAATGGCCATGGCCTGCCCGGTGCTGAACCCTTCGCCGGGCTGCCCCATGATCTTGGCGGAGGGATACATGTTGTAGCGAACGATGGACTGCGGCCCGAGGATTTCCTTCACGTCGATCACGGAGCCGAGCGGCAGCATCTTGCCGTCGCGGTTGCGGATCTCTATATCGCGGATCTGGTCGGCGTCGCGCCTGTATACCGGTGCGGCCTGCGCCTTGACCTGGAAGACACGGTTCATGTAGGTGAAGTCGTTGATATAGACGGAGCCGTAGTAGTATTGCAGGGCATTGAAGACCGAACTCATGGAGACATTCTTTGTGAGCACCTGGTCGCGGTCGATATCGATGAACAACTGCGGAACGTTGGCGCGGAAGGTGGTGTACATGCCTTCGAGTCCGGCCTGGGAGTTTCCATCGTTCATGAATTCATCGGCTACTTGCTGGAGCGTGCTCATGCCAACGCCGCCGCGGTCCTGCAGCTGCATCACGAGGCCGCCGGACATGCCGACGCCTGGAAGCGAGGGCATCGGGAAGGCAAAGGCTATGCCGTTCTTGAGTTGCGAAAAACGCATGTTGAGGCTTCTTAGGATGGCGGACTGATGCTCATCCTTGCCGCGGTCGTCCCAGTTGTTGAAGACCATCACGCTGAAGCCGGCGTTGGGGATGGCCGCACCGTCGAGGATCGAGTAGCCGGAGATGGTCATGTAGTCCCGCATTCCCTCGGTGCTGCCGATAATTTCGTTCACCTGTTTCAGGAAGGCTTGCGTGCGTTCGAGCGACGAGGCTTCCGGTAGCAGCACGTTGACCATGCAGAACCCTTCGTCTTCCTGCGGAACAAAGCCGCCGGGCAGGTTGCCCATGCCGATGAAGGCGACCGTGGCCAGCACGATGAAGAGCAGGAGGCCAATCATTGACTTGCGCAAGGCTTGGTTAACGATCTTGAGGTAGCCGGTTTTGGTGGAGTCCATCGAGCGGTTGAACCAGCCAAAGAAGCCTCTCTTTTCACCGGTCTTGGAGGGGCGCAGCAAGACCCCGCAGAGGGCGGGGCTGAGCGTCAGCGCGTTGATCGTGCTAAAGACGGTGGCCACGGAGATCGTTACCGCGAACTGCTTGAAGAGCTGTCCGGTGATGCCAGCCATGAACATGGTCGGAATGAATACGGAGAGCAGTACGAGCGTGGTGGCAATGACGGGGCCGGAGATTTCGGTCATCGCCTGCTTGGCGGCAGCCTTCGGCTTCATGCCTTTCTCGTCAATCAGGCGGGTGCAGTTTTCGACCACCACGATGGCGTCGTCCACCACGATGCCAATCACCAGCACGAGCCCGAAGAGGGTGAACTGGTTGATGGAATATCCCATGGCGGAGAGCGCCGCGAAGGTGCCGATGAGCGAGACGGGAATGGTGACCGACGGGATGATGGTGGCGCGGAAGTTTTGCAGGAACACGTAGACGGTCAGGATGACGAGAATCAGGGTGATAAAGAGCGTTACAACCACTTCCTTGATGGAGGCCTTGATGACGTCGGTATTGTCGTAGATGACTTGGTATTCGAGTCCGGGGGGGAAGCTGGGTGCCAGCTCGGCCAGTGTTTTGCGAACACCCTTCACCACCTCCAGCGCATTTTCGCCGGGAATCTGGTAGACCGCAATCGTGGCGGAAGGCTTCCCGTTGAGGGTGGAGCCGATCACATAGGTAATGGCGCCGAGTTCAACCTCGGCGACATCGCGGATGCGCAGGACGCGGCCGTCTTCGCCGGTGCGGATGACGATCATGCCAAACTCATCGGCTTCAAGCAGGCGGCCCCGTACGTTCATGGTCATTTGATAGGCTTGGCCTTCGGGTACGGGCGGCTCGCCAATCTGTCCGGCGGCGACCTGCAGGTTTTGCTCGCGCACGGCGTTTACCACGTCGTCGGCAACGAGGCCGCGGGCTTTCATTTTATCGGGATCGAGCCAGATGCGCATGGAATAGTCGCCCGCGCCGAAGGCCTGCACTTCGCCGACGCCGGGCACACGCGCGACTTCATCCTTCACGCGCAGGGCCACATAGTTGGCGAGGTAGATGTCGTCGTATTCCCCTTCGGGGCTGTAGAAACCGACGTAGAGATTGGCATCGGTCGATTTTTTCTGGGTTTTAATCCCAAGTTTCTGCACTTCCTGCGGGAGCTGCGGGATGGCTTTGGCCACGCGGTTTTGCGTGAGGACATTAGCCATGTCGAGGTCGACGCCGGTTTTGAAGGTGACGGTCAGCTTCATGGTTCCGTCGTTGGCGCTGACGGAGCTCATGTAGATCATGCCCTCGACGCCGTTGACCTCCTTCTCGATCACGGCGGCGACGGTGTCGGCCACCGTGTTGGCATCCGCGCCGGGATAGGTGGCATCGACGGTGATGGAAGGCGGGGCGATGTCCGGGTAGCGCTCGATCGGAAGGCCCAGCATGGCAAAGCCGCCGAGCAGCATGATGACAATGGCAATGACGCCAGCGAAGATGGGGCGATCAACAAAGAAGTGGCTGAACATATCGGTTCTCCAATCTATTCAGCGGCCGGGGCGGCGACTGGGGTAGGTTTTTTTGCTTCGGCGACCCGTACCTCGATACCGGGGCGTGCTCGTTGGACACCTTCGATAATCACGCGCTCTTCCGCCGCGAGGCCTTCCGCGACAATCCGGTTGGCGCCGACCAGTGCGCCACGTTTAATGTAGCGGCTCTCGACCTTGTTCTTCGCCGTGACCACGAGGACATACGGCCCGCTCATGTCGCGCTGGATGGCGAGATCGGGCACGAGGATGGCGTTTTTCACATTCTTCGGAACAAGGATTTTTCCATAGAGGCCCGGTATCAGTTTGACCCTTTCGTTTACAAAAACCGCGCGGGCCCGCAGGGTTCCTGTGTCGGGGTCGATTTCCGGGTCGTAATAGTTGAGTCGGCCTTCTTCTTCGTGCAGTGAGCCATCGGCCAGCTCCAATTTCAGCGGTGGCATATCCTGCCCAGGCTTAATTTTTCGGCCATCGTCAAGAAAGGGGAGGAGGGCGCGCTCGTCAAGGGTGAAGAAAACATCGATCGGAGCTTCCACCACCAGCGTGGTGAGCAGGGTGGAGGTGCCATCGCCGACGAGGTTGCCAACACTCAGGGTGCGGCGCGCGAGCCGTCCGGCTATGGGGGCTTTGATTTTGGTGTAGGAGAGATTCAGCTTGGCGTTGTCCAGTGCGGCCTGTGCTTCCATCACGGAAGCTTCGGCGGATTGCATTTTCGCTTCGGAACTCAGCACGTCGAGTTCGGCCACCGCCTTGGTTTTGTAGGCCTGCTGGACCCGCTTAAGCGTGGCATCCGCCAGTTTACGCGATGCCTTGGCCTGCGCCAGTCTGGCTTCCGCCGATTTTACAGCCGCCTCGTATTCTTCCGGCTCAATAGTAAAGAGCAGGTCGCCCTTCTTCACGCGCTGCCCATCCTCGAAGTCGATCGACTTCAGGAAACCCTTCACGCGGGCGCGGATCTCGACATGATCGGAGGCCACCAGCCGACCCGGAAAACCTGCGTAGACTGTCACATCCCTCTGCTCGGGATTTTGCACCGTCACTTCAGGCGGCGGCGGGGCTTTGAATTCGTTTTTCTTGGTGCAGCCAAAGGAAAGAAGCAGCGAAAGGATCATCCCGGAGGATAGCAGTTTTTTCATGTCTAGGTTCTCCACAGTTGTGTGGGGAAGAGCCTAGTTATTCCGCAGGGGCATTGTCGAGGTGAAATATTCATGGACGCGGCATCATCGTATTCCGGATATTCTGGCCGACGCTGGCGGCGTTACTGTCAGCTGGAGCTTGATTTCGCATCCGGTGGGTTTCACATTGCGGATCCGCACGGTGGGGTTTCCGGTCATTATTCATGAGTGACAGGACATCGTGGGCTCCGAATCTACTTCATTATGCTCGGAAAATTCGGAGGGTGTTCGGCACTAAAATCCTTTCGTCAAACACCCGTTTGTTTATGAGACAGGACGCTAGTCGTTCTTCAGTTCGCCAAACGCGGAAACCATGTTCAGGATATCCGTTTTGGCCTGGGCATATTCAGTGTCGCTAATCACGCCCTTTTCGTGGGCCTCCTGCAGGTCTACTAGCTCCTGGCCCACCGTAATGTTGCGGTTCAGCGTGAGGGCGACCCGGTTGAATGCCGCTCCTGCGCAGCCCGACAATGTGGCGGCCGTCAGAACGGCCAGCGAGAGGTTTATTAATGTTTTCATGTTCTGTCTCCTTTCCAATGGGTCAGGCACTGTACCTGTTGGATGGATGAAGCTCTAGATCCATCTGCACCCAAATCCGCTTCCAAGCGATTCAGTCTGGATAAAGGAGGGCGGGCCGGTTATATTGCCTAGGTTTGGCAATTGTTTGAGGATCGAAGAAACCAAGGGAGGACTGGAAATGAAAAGCAGGGTTAAAGGTTTATTGGGTGTTGCCCTTGTCGGGTGTGTCGTGGCGTCTAGTGCGCAGACGGTGTTCCCGTTGCGGCTGGATATGGATGTCTCCACCAAGCGCCACCGCAAAAACATTGGTGCCGGAAGCAGTGGCGAGGCCAAGGTTGAGCAGGTGCAGGTTCGCGTAAAGATCCGCAAGTCCGGCGGGCAGCCGTATACCGACACGCTCACGGCAGAGCTCTATGTGATCGGGCGGCAGATCCATACCGGCTACTTCGGGATTGTCGATGTGATCAAGAATGACTTCACCTTCTCGCGCGACAACGACAACACGTTCGAATTCAAGAGCCGGATGTATGCCCTGGGGCGCACCAGCGGAAACATCAATGTGGGCGGCAAGTACGAGACCTTCCTGCTTGTTGTGGTGGACAAGGATGGAAAGATTATCGATACCCGCTCCGGGCGGGTGATCCGCGAAAAGGGGATCGACACTATCCGCGAATGGACGCGAGGCACCTTGTTCGATCGCGATGGCAATGTGGTTGGCTTCATCGATGAGAATGGAAAGAACAGGGCCTTCAAGCTGGCCGTTCCCGCCGCAGTCAGTGGCGGTGATTGGTAGACCCTCCTCCACGATGGTGCAACAAAAAAAGGCCCGATCCGAAGACCGGGCCTTTTAAAATGGTGGAGGATAACGGGATCGAACCGTCGACCTCGTGACTGCCAGTCACGCGCTCTCCCAGCTGAGCTAATCCCCCGTAAAAGGACGGGCTTTATAGACTGTCGCTCAATGGGCTGTCAACATAGATTACCGGTTTTTCGGTGGTGCGGACGTGTTGGCGGCCGGGGATAGGGTTACTTGCGGATACAGGCGGTAATGTTTGCCTTCGAACAAAAGGTCGACATGGGAGTCGGTGATTTTCCCGACCACCACGCCCGGCTCGAGTTCGGTTCCGATGGAGGCGATTTCCCCGTTGATGATGGCAATGTTTTGGTCGCCTCTTTTTCCAAGGCCGTTGAGCGTGAATCGCTGGGTGAATTCCTCGTCGGAGGACGGCTTGGGCTGGGCGGCGGGGCTTGGTGTTTTTTCAGGGTCGCCGATTTGCTCCTTGAGGTAGTTGAGCACATGCTGGGGGCCAATATATTTCTTTCCTTCAAAGCTGTCGGCGATTACCACGCCCCGAGGGTCGACGAGCACGAGGCGGGGGATGCCGTCTCCGCTGTAGGTGTCTTTCAGTGTTTTCGAACTCGCACTGCCGAACCGAACCGACGGCCAGGGCATCCGGGTTTCGCGCATGTAGGCAAACATCTTCTCTTCGCTCTTGTCGCTGCTGACCAGTACCGCCTGGAAGAGTTTTCCGCCGCCATGGGTGTTGTAGAACTCGACGAATTTTGGCGTGAAGGCCTTGCAGGGCGGGCACCAGTGTGCGGAGAAGTAGAGTAGCAGGTAGTCGGTTCCAAGCAGGTGGGATGCTTCAATGCTTGAGCCGTTGAGATCCACCACGGCGGCATCAAGGGTTTTTTGCAGGGGAGTCGCCTTCTTGGATGCCCCGCACCCGCAGAGCAGGGCCATTGCCACTATGGGAAAAACAGTTGTTGCGGATTTTGCAGACCATTTTTTCATTTTTCATTTTCCTTGCAGGTAGGCGGTGGGTGGGGGATGGAGCCCGATGGCGGACTCGCATTCGTTTTGCTCGGTTCGAATCAACGCTTTTCCTTGTCCAGCTTGGTTTGGATGTTTTCCGGGCGAAGCAGGTGTTCCGTGTTTCCTTGCAGAATGACGGCGTAGGTCGGCTGGACATTCTTGAGCAACACCCCGGGGTCGATCTCTTTCCCGGATGTGATCGCCACGCCGTTGATGATGGCCACCTTCTTGGTGTCGCTCAGGCCGATCCCTGTAATGACATAGGTCTTAGACAACCGCTTGATTTTCAGGGTGTCCGGGAGAGTGTCCGGGGTTGCTTCCGCATCCGGGGCTTCGCCTCCGCAGCCGGCGATCAAGAGGGGGATGCTCGCAATTAACAGGGCATTTCTTAATGTTTTTATATTCATGCGAAGAGGATTCCTTATAGTGGCCTGCATCAACTCAACGGGAGAAACATTGGATATTTCAGCAAAAAAAACAACATTCGGGCGCGCCTTTTTTCGGCGGGCCTGCCGGAGGGGTACGAATGCGGGGTTTTTGCGTTAATTAATAGGGTTGACAGTCGCAGGGCGATTCCGTAGTTTCCGCCCCTTGATTTTTTAGGAAGCAAAGCCCCGCAGGGGCATTGAGGTAATTTATGGAAGCATATGCGGTTATAGAAACCGGCGGAAAGCAGTACCGCGTCCAGCAGGGCGACGTCTTCGACGTGGAGTTGCTGGATCTGGAAGAGGGCGCAAGCGTGGAATTCGATACGCTGGCGGTCTCCAACGGCGAAGAGTTGACGATCGGCGCACCCCTTGTGGACGGTGCCAAGGTCAAGGCTTCGGTAGTGGAAAACCTGCGCGGCAAGAAGATCTACTCCTTCAAGAAGAAGCGTCGCAAAGGATATCGTCGTAAAATCGGTCATCGTCAGGAGTTGACGAAGATCAAAGTGGAATCAATCACAGCATAGTTTTGCAGGGAGGCTAGCCATGGCTCATAAAAAAGGACAAGGATCATCCAGCAACGGCCGCGACAGTAATGCGCAGCGCCGTGGCGTCAAACGTTTTGGCGGACAGAAAGTAACCGCCGGCAGCATTCTGGTTCGCCAGGTCGGAACCAAGCTCCACCCCGGTATCAACGTGGGCTGCGGAAACGACTACACGCTCTTCGCGCTCAAGGACGGCATCGTCGAATTCGACAAGCGCCAGCGCAAGGTGCACATCCGCGAAGTAACAGCGGCCTAACCCATCGGTTAGCCGAAAGAGAAGGGCGGGCTTCAGGTCCGCCTTTTCTTTTGCCCTTGAAACTTAAAACATTCCACTTAACACTGGCTTCATGAAACACGTCGTATTCAAAGACCGCGTAAAGCTCTACGTCCGTGCCGGCAACGGCGGCAACGGCTGCGTATCCTTCCGCCGCGAAAAATTCATCCCCAAGGGCGGACCCGACGGCGGCGACGGCGGCAACGGCGGCTCGGTTATCCTGCGGTGCGACGCCAACGAAGACTCCCTGCTGCCGCTCTACTACAAGCCGCACCAGCGCGCCAAGCATGCCCAGCACGGCATGGGTTCGCAGTGCCACGGACGCAACGGTGCCGACTGCATCGCCAAGATCCCCGTCGGCACCGTGATCACCGACGCCGAAACCGGCGACTTCCTCGGCGAACTGCTCGAAGACGGCGAAGAACTCCTCCTCGCCAAAGGCGGCAAAGGCGGCATAGGCAACATCCACTTCAAAAGCTCCACCAACCAAGCTCCCCGCCAGTTTACCGAAGGCGTCAAGGCCGAAGAAAAAGTGGTTTGGCTCGAACTCAAGCTCGTGGCCGACGTCGGCTTCGTCGGCTATCCCAACGCCGGGAAATCGACCCTGCTCAGCCAATTCACCCACGCGCACCCCAAGATTGCGCCATACCCCTTCACCACCCTCAATCCCATTATTGGAACCATGGAGTATGAAAACTTCAGCCGCCTGCGCATGGCCGACATTCCCGGCCTGATCGACGGTGCCCACGAAGGGATCGGCCTCGGACACCAGTTCCTGCGCCACATCGAACGCTCCAAGTTCCTGCTCTTCGTCATCGACATGGCCGGAACCGACCAGCGCAACCCCGCCGACGACTTCCTGCATCTACGCGAAGAGCTGCGCCTCCATCAAGAATCGCTCTCCTGCACGCCCTACCTCGTGCTCGCCAATAAAATGGACGACCCCGAAGCGGCCGAACACATTGCCGAATTCAAGGCAAAGACGGGCGAGGATATCTACGAGATCTCCGCCAAGGAAGGCACCGGCCTCGAACCGATCAAAGACTTCCTCTACGCCCACTTCTTCGGAAAATAACCGACGAGGCATCCTGTCCGTTGCACCCTTGGCCACCCGCCGAAAAGCATCCGCCGCAACCGTTCTTCTTCTTTCGGGTTCTTGAATTATTGAGGAACGAAAAATAAAAAGAGGCGAATTCCTCGCCTCTTTGGATCCGGTGGTTATGATGGCTCTATATGCCATACTACGCCCATAGCAAAGACGGAGCACCGCCCGAAGACTGGCAGCCCCTCGAAGAGCATTTGGAACAGGTTTCCCAACTTGCCGCCCAATTCGCCGACCCCTTCGGGGGGAAGGAGTGGGCGCACCTCGCCGGGCTTTGGCACGATCTGGGGAAATATTCCAACGAGTTTCAGAAAATGCTATTGGAGGCGAATGGCTTCAAGTGCCATCTGGAGACCAAACCCGGAAGGCCAATCCATTCGCAGGCAGGAGTTGTTACATGAAGTTTTTTGCAGATGGAGATCGGAAACAGACTCTCGAAAAGCATATCCGTGGGGTTCAAAAAAATGCGCACATTTTTTCAGGTGAGTTTGGGTGTGAAAAATGGGGGGATTTGCTTGGGGATTGGCATGATTTAGGGAAGTTTATGAGGGCATTTCAGGAGTACATGCTGGAGGACGCCCCATCGGTTGAACATGCCGTTGTTGGGGGGCGATATTCGATTGATGCTTTTCCAGACGAGCCTTGCCGACGACTCGCTCTTCAGTTTTGCATTACATGTCATCATACTGGTTTACAAAACAGCTCTCATATTCAAGAGCGCCTGACAAAGGCTTCGGGGCTATTGCGTGACGCGATAGAACATGCACCGGAAGGACTATTGAAGAGGGAGCTTCCCGAATGGCCCGATTGGTTGACTCCCCCTTCAGATGATGCAGAGCGGGTGCAAATTGATGCGTGGAAACGATCTTTGGAGTTCTGGATTCGAATGCTTCATTCCTGCCTTGTTGATGCTGATTGGTTGGATGCAGAAAAAAGGGATATTAAGAATCCCCCAAGACCGAAATTCCCTTCAATTGCTAGTTTACGGGATGAGTTGGATGAACAGATTAATGAAAAAGTAGTTGAGGCAAAGAAGAGCAACTGGACTCCGGTTAATGAGCAACGGGAGGTTGTCTTGAATGCTTGTAGGGTCGCTGCGGGAGCTTCGACAGGATTCTTTTCACTTACAGTTCCGACAGGTGGGGGTAAAACCTTGTCTGGGATGTCTTTTGCTTTGAACCACGCCGCTGAAAATGAACTGAATCGGGTGATCGTTGTTATTCCTTATACGAGTATTATCAAACAGAACTCGTCGGTTTATGCCGATATTTTTGGCAAAGATAATGTAATTGAGCATCATTCGAACCTAACCCCAGAGAAGGACACCGAACGAAATCGGCTTGCTGCGGAAAATTGGGATGCTCCGATTGTGGTAACGACCAATGTCCAGTTCTTTGAGTCATTGTTCGCTAACAAAAACTCTAAACTTCGAAAACTGCATAACATTGCCCGAAGCGTCATTATTTTAGATGAGGTGCAGGCTCTTCCTCCAAGATTGCTGTATCCAATATTGGATGCCTTGAGGGAACTTCAAACGCATTATGGATGTTCAATCGTGCTCTCGACAGCAACACAGCCTGCTTTGAAGAAACGAAAATCATTTCTATGTGGATTGGACGATGTTCGGGAAATAATTCCTGAAACGACAGAACTTGCCCGGAATCTGGCTCGGGTTAAGTTTGAATGGAATACCGACGGCGTAACAGAATACGCGGATATAGCGAACCGAATCTATGTTGATAAAATGGATAAGGTTCTGCTCGTAACCCATAAACGAGCGGATGCCCGCGAACTCGCAAGATTGCTCCCTGATGGAACTTATCACCTTTCTGCGGCTATGTGTCCGGCGCACAGGGACGAGGTCTTGAAGCTTGTAAAAGAACAGTTGTCACGTAAGTCAAAGATTGTTTATTTGGTAAGCACACAGCTGATTGAGGCTGGGGTCGATATTGACTTTCCTGTGGTTTTTCGAGCATTAGCCGGGCTGGATAGCATTTCCCAGACGGCGGGTCGCTGTAATCGGGAAGGTGCGGAAAAATATGGACGACTAATCGTTTTCCGTGCGCCGACTGATCCACCACCCGGTGTTTTGCGTTTAGGAAAAGGCATTACGGAGAGCCTACTGAAGATGGATAAAACCGATGGAATTCCACGATGTTCTGACGGATCGCTTGATTTGAGTTCTCCAGATATTTTTGAAACATACTTTCGTCTCTTTTACTCCAGCATCCAAAAAGACGGGGCAGGGGTTCAAGTCCAGCGCGAAAAATTGGATTATTCAGAAGTGGCCAAGCGATTTAAAATGATCGACAGCGAAACCTTCCCCGTTGTTGTGCCTCATGGCCGCAAGGCGTATGAGCAACTGGATATTGTGCGGAATAAATTTAAACCGTCACGAGACGATTTTAGGACTCTTCAGCCCTATCTTGTTCATTTATATCCACAAGAGTTTGATCGACTGGACGGGGTTGGCGCACTGGAAGCTGTGCATGAGAAAGCCTTCTATTCTTTAACGCCTCAGTATGAGCGGCTTTATGATGAAAGATTCGGCTTAATTGCCACGGAAGAAAATTTGTATCCCGATTGTGAAAAGTTGATTGTTGACCAATAAAAAGGAGGATGTATGCGAAAACAAAGAGGCCCTACGTTAAGTCTTCGGGCAAAAGGCCCGTTGGCCATATTTACGAGACCCGAATTGAAAACCGAGCGGGTTAGCTATGAGATCCCGACTCCGGCGGCAGTTCGCGGAATATTTGAAGCCATTTGTTGGAAGCCAGCCATTCAGTGGCATATTGAACGGATTTATGTGCTGAACGAGATTTCCTTCACATCCATAAAGAGGAATGAGCTAAACAGTAAAGCGACGGTGCCAACAGGGGAAATGATGAAGGAGGGGAAGAGGAATCTTTCTTTCGGATTGGAGGTGGAGGATGACCGAGCTCAGCGAAACACCCTCGCGTTGCGGGATGTGGGCTATCAGTTTGATGCCTTTTTCACGCTTACGGATCGGGCGGGAAAAGATGATAATATCTACAAATTCATCGATATGTTTTCCCGACGGATTGAAAATGGGCAGCATTTCCACCAGCCCTATTTCGGATGTCGCGAGTGTATTGCCGATATTTATCCACCTTTTGAAAACCCGAAAGACCACGCCATAAGCCTGACAAAAGAACTAGGTATCATGCTATGGGATATAGAGTTTGGAACGGGAAATGACCGCAAAAATACGCCGATGTTTTTCAATGCGGAAATGAAGGACGGAATAATTGATGTGCCATTGAATCCTATTGGTCGCGAGGAGGTGTAAGTATGATATTAAAAGCACTCTATGATTTGGCGAAACGGGAGGATTTGATCCCTGATCCTGATTTTGAAATCAAACCTATTTCATGGATTATTCGCGTGGGTGATGCCGGGAAACTTCTTGGCATAGAATCAATCAAACAATCAGAACAGCTTCCACCGGAATCGAAGAAAAAGCCGAAGATGTTCGGGGTGCCAATGTTTGTTCCGTATCAGGGCGGTAGGACGGGGAATGACAAGGCATTCTTCTTGGTTGATAAATCAGAATATGTACTGGGGTTGCATCCCAAAGGAGAACGCGACTCAAAAAAACTTAAAACTCGCTTAACCCTGTTCAGGAATGATGTTGAGGCTTGTTGGCAATCAACGCGTTCTCCTCAGGTGAAAGCCGTTTTTCTCTTTTTGGAATCGCTTCTGAAAAATGAATTGTTGCTTGAATTGCCAGCAGGATGCTTGAGCAATGATTTGTTTGCCTTTTCATATTCAAGTGATGAGATACGGATTCATGAACAGGAGGTTGTGAAAACCTACTGGAAGACGGTTTGTTCAAATAAAGATGTTGCGAGCAATAACGAGGTTTTCTGTTTGGTACGCGAGTATAAAGCACTTGTAGCTGAAAAAATTCCTTTATTAAAAAAGGTGCCTGGAGGCACGACCAGCGGAGTTTCCCTAGTCTCGTACAATTCTCCAGCATTTGAGAGCTATGGCTGGAAAGAAAAGGCAGGAGAGCAAGTTGCCAATGTCTCTATCTCTTCAAGTGGGGCGCTTTTTTCAATGGCGGCATTGAATCGCTTACTAGATGCCTCCCCGCCGGATCCAAGCGATCTCAACCGAACCTTATCCCGTCAGAATATCAAGCTGAGTTTCGATACCGTGGTTTGTTATTGGACTAAAAATAAAAATGATATTTCGGATTCATTTGGTCTGGCGATTGAGGTTCATTCAGAAAAGATTGCTGTCAAATCGGAGCAAGTTCAGGAGCTGTATAAAAGCCTATGGAAAGGCGTTCCTTATAAGCTGGAAAAGCCGGATGAATTTTATTCACTGGTTCTTTCCGGCGGACAGGGGCGTGCGACAGTCCGGGACTGGATCGAGTCAAATACTCAGGATGTGGTAGACAGCTTGGCTCAATATTTTTCAGATCTTCGGATCGTGCGTTGTTGCCCGCCGCCAAAGGACAAAAATCATCCGGAAAGTTTCGCGCTTTCCTTGTTGCTTGAGGCGTTGGCTGACCCCAAGGAAAAAAGAAAAGAGGGGATACCTTCGGCGATTGGATCCCAGTTTTATCGGGCATCTATTGATCAAAGGCTTTTGTTCCCACAAACAGCATTTCAACGGGCGATTTTTCGTTATCGGGCGGAGTTGAGTAAAGAGCATGACAAAACAAAAGGGTGGGTTGTTAAAAACTGGAATGATGCGCGAGCATCAATCATTAAGGCGTATCTTAATAGAAAATGGGAAAAAGAATCAAAATATGAGGAGGTAACGGAAGCTATGAATCCAAACTGTACAGACAAGGGGTATTCGCTGGGGCAGCTGATGGCTGTTTTAGAAAAATTGCAACAGGAGGCGCTGGGAGGGGTAAACGCATCCATTATTGATCGTTGTTTTTCAGGCGCATCAACATCTCCAAAAAGTGTTTTTGGAGGTTTGTTAAGAAATGCTCGCCATCATGCGCGGAAAGCGAAAGACAAGGGGGGGAATAAAGGAGCAATTTTCAATCTCGAAAAGCTGATAGATCAGCTGTGCAGTCAGTTTTGTGTTTGTCGGTCAGATACCGCAAATCCGAAAACTATTTGTGAAAATGGATTTCCTTCAATTCTTACTCTGGATGAACAAGGACTGTTTATCCTTGGGTATCACCAAATGCGAAAATGGCTGTGGATGAATAGAGATGAGAGAGATACTTGGAACGCTGATCACAGCGATGCACCAAGAGCATATTTGTGGAAAAGAAAAATAAATAATGAAACCGAAGAAAAAGGAGAAGAAGCATGAATGACCCCATCAAAAACCGTTATGAATTCGTTTATCTATTCGATGTGACCAATGGAAACCCCAATGGCGATCCCGATGCAGGCAATGCACCGCGTCAGGATTATGAAACAGGTAAAGGGCTGGTTACCGATGTCTGCTTAAAGCGAAAAATCAGAAACTACGTGGATATGGCAAAGAAAAATCTACCACCTTACGAAATACATGTGAGAGAAGGTTCATTTCTTTCTGAACACCATAAGCGGGCACATTTGGCTATAGAAAAAGAAACAATTCAATTGGTGATTCCCGAGGATTTGATCGAGGAATTAAAATCATTCGAAGGTTATCCCGAAGGTGTTGCTTTTTCTGATGACGGGGCGCGACCCATTTTGGTTTTATCCCTAGCTCATCTGGAGGCCGCCGAGAAAAAATCAAAGAGCCTGAAGGAAAAGAAAAAGGTAGAAGATGCAGAAAATAAGAAACTAATATCTCCAGCTGCCAAATCAGTTATTCGTGAGCTGTTTATTGATTCGAAGGAAAAGAGAGCCGCCCAGTGGATGTGCAAGAATTTTTTTGATGTGCGTACTTTTGGCGCGGTCATGTCTACTGGAGATTTGCGTTGCGGCCAAATTCGCGGTCCGGTTCAACTTGGATTTGCTGAAAGTATAGATCCAATTGTTGGGAAAGAAATACCAATGTCTCGCACGGCGGCGGTTTCTGTTGATAAGCCTGATGACAAAGGGCTTGGGGCTAGAAAATCAATTGTTCCTTATGGTCTGTATCGGATTCATGGATACATCTCGGCACCGTTGGCGGAACGAACTGGATTTTGCGCCGATGATTTGGATGTGCTTTGGGCTGCTTTAAAAAATATGTTTGATTTAGATCCGGCAGCCGCTCGTACTGGAATGTTTGCTCAAAAACTGATCGTCTTTAAGCATGACCTCGAACTAGGCAACGCCCCTGCACAAAAGCTCTTCGACCTCGTGACGGTAGAGAAGAACTGCGGCGATGCGCCACCGCGTTCATTTGCCGATTATACGGTCACTCCGATTGCGGAAATAAAGTCGGGGGTTCCCAGTGGGGTGGAGGCCATTGAAATGTTGTAGGAAGGATGCACATGGAAGAAAATGAGGGGCAGCTTGGATTCGACTTTTCCGGGGAACCGGAGGAGGCGTTGCTGGAAATGCCGTGCGATCCGGATGCCAAGGGATACTTTTCCTTCGTTTCTGGACGGGAAGAGGCGGTCGGGCACTTCAACAAGAAATTCGGAGCCATGATAAACGAACAGGTTCGCTTGAAGCTGTTCGGCTGGGACGAGGAATTCACCGGGAAGCTTTTGCTTGACGATCTGCTGTTGCCGGAATCGAAGAAGGATGAGGTTCCACTGCGCATTGGGCGCGTTACCTTCGATCTTCG
>CBDVCB010000053.1:0-19257 GCA_965372395.1 uncultured bacterium | reverse complement strand
CACTAATATCAAAGGACTGACCCCTAAGGGTTGGGCAAGGAGTCGAGATGAAGAAAACGGTCGGGTTGTCGGGATTGATTGTCCCTGTACTCACTCCGTTCGACGCTTCAGGCGTAATTGACCGCACCGCCTTTGTCGAGCATTTGGAATTCCTTGCGCACCATGGCGTGCAGCGCATCATGGTGAACGGAACGACGGCCGAGTTTTATTCGTTGCTGCCGGAAGAGCGCAAGAGGCTCTTCAAGTTGGCGCGCGGCCATTTCCAGGGGTTCATCGTTCTGCATGCCGGCGGCTGCGGGCTGGCGCAAAACAAGATCGAGGTACGCTGGGCAAACGAGCTGGGCGCGGATGCCGTCGCGGCCTTGCCGCCAATCTATCCGGCGGGACTTCCTGCGGCGGGAATCATTGAATATCTCCAAGCCTTGGAGGCCGCGGCGGACGTGCCGTTCATTCTCTACAACTTCCCAAAGCACACCGGCAATGCGATGACCCCCGAAATCCTCAAGGCGGTTCCACATGCCGCGCTGAAGGATTCCGCGCAAAACCTGGAGCTGATGGAGCACACCCCGAAATATTTCATCGGCAGCAGCACCCATATTTTCGAACCCATCCAACAGGGTGGGGCGGGGTTTGTTTCGGCCACCGCCAACGTTCGCCCCGAACTCTACACCGCCTTTGAAATGCTGCTGGAGGATGCCCGCGTGGAGGAGGTCGCGATTATGCAGGAGGAAGTGCGGGCCTACAGCGCGCCCTTCAGTGCCGGCGGCGTCCCCATGCTTAAGCAGGCCTTGTCGCGCAAGCTGCCGGGTTATCCCGCCAACGTGCGCTGCCCGCTTCGTTAATCCCTCGTGAAGGTGTTTTTCACCCGTTCGGATGTAAGGAAATAGGGGATCCAGATGAGTGCGCCAATAACGACGGGGACTAATTCTCCAAGGCTTTCTTCCCATGTGCTGGCCGCTAAAGGAATTTGCCGGCACAAAACCATATCGATTGTCAGAAAGGCAATATTGCAGACGAAGAAGATGATCATGGTTTTTGGAAAGGCCGGTGATTTGCTGAAGAGCAAAATAAGAAGGACCACGACCCAGATTAGGAATGCTAAATTTCCCGTTGCTTCAAAAACCAATACAGGACCCCATAGAGGGTCATAATACTCACTTCCCGGCGTGGTTAGCACTCGCCAGTTCCCGGATGCCAGCAACGGGAAGAAGGTGCCCAGCAAAATATACCCAAGTTTAAATATTGAAATGAATAGTCCGATCAGTGGGAGGATGAGCCACCCTCCAATTCCAGAAACCTGACGCCCCGTATTAAGCTGGGGAACCACTTTAAATTCGTTTTCCGAGTTGTCCATATCCGCTCCCTCCTTCGATTGTTCCCTTGTTCCGAGATGGCGTCCGCAGGCAATACCTATTCATTGCTTTCAATCCAGTGTTGGGCGGCTTTCAAGGTTTGGAAAACCTCGACCATTATGCCGCGATTGGTGGCGACGAGCTGACCGAGTGCATTGAGGCTTTCGTCGTCAATGTTTTCATCGAAGAAGGCGAGGCGGATGCCGAGATAGGCTGGCTTGGTGAATTGGGTAATGATTTCGAAAACCTCGGCCTTGTTCAGGTCGCCCAGCATGTTTTCGTGGACCAGAACCCGCTTGTGCCCTAGTTCGAGGGTCTTGTCGGCGATTGCACGCCAGTATTCAAGCCCGGACTCGAAGCTGTCCTTCCCGGTGAGGTGGGCATAGAGATAGTTGCCCCGATCTTCGAATGCGAGTGTGTACGGGTTTTCCATGGCTAGATCCGGCACATTTCCTTGAATTCGGAAACCCGGGCTTCGATGGTTTCACGGTCGAGGCGTTTTAGGCGTTCGAGGCTGAATTCTTCGACCCCGAAGGAAGCGACGATGCTTCCGTAGACCATGGCTTTCCGGATGGCTTCCTTGTCGGTTTTTCCCGATGCGGCGAGTGCGCCCATGAGTCCGCCGGCAAAGGTGTCGCCCGCGCCGGTGGGATCCTTGAAGTGGTCGAGCGGGTAGGCATGCAGTAGGAAGATGTCATCCTTCGTGAAGAGCATGGAACCGTTCCCTCCCTTCTTGATGAGCACGTATTCGGGGCCGAGTTCGAGCAGCTGCTTGGCGGCGTTGTTGAGCGTGTGCTCGCCGGTGAAGAGCTGCGCCTCGGATTCGTTGAGGGTGAGCATATGGCACTTGCCGATCACCTTCGTGAGATCCTCTTTGTCGATGTTGATCCACAGGTCCATGGTATCGATGAGGATAAACCTGGGGTTGTGGACTTGTTCGAGGACGTGCAGCTGCAGGGCGGGGTGGATGTTGCCGAGGAAGAGATAGGGCGCATCGCGGTAGTCTTCCGGCAACTCGGGCGAGAAGGTTTCGAAGACATTGAGATCGGTGGTGAGGGTGCGGCGGTTGTCCATGTTTTCTTCGTAGACGCCGGACCAGCGGAAGGTTTTGCCTTCGACGGTCTGGAGGCCTTCGAGGTCGATGGACATGTTTTTCCACGTTTGCTTGAATTCTTTGGGGAAGTCGGTTCCGACGACGCCGACCATGCCGGCGTGGGTGAAGAAGGAGGCCGCAGCGCAGGCATAGCTGACGGAGCCGCCTAGGATTTCCTCCTGTTTTTCGGTGGGGGTTTCGATGGTGTCGATCCCGATGGATCCGACGATGGTCAAGTCGACGCTAGGTTTTGTCATGGTGTTTCTCCGGTTAGATGGCAAAAAGAACGATGGCCACGCTAAGTGCGCCAACCACGTAGGTGTGCGGATCCTTGATGGCGAAGACAAGGGGATCGTCGTGCATTTGCCCGCGCCAGGCGAGCATCCAGATGCGGGTGATCCAGTAGAGCAGCAACGGGCAGAAGAGCCAGAGCAGTTCGGGGCGGGTGTAGAGTTGGGCCACCTTGGCGCTATCCAGATATCGCGTAAAGACAAAGGCGGCGATGTAGCCGCTGGCGGTGCCGAAGGCCATCAGCAGCGGCAGGTCGTTGACGGTGTAGCCGCGTTCGCGCTGTGAGTTTTCGATTTCGGGGTTGTCCTTCATTTCGCACAGTTCGGAGAGTCGCTTCACCAATGCGAGACTCAGGAAAAGGAAGATTGCAAAGAGAATGAACCACGACGAGGCGGGGGTGTCGGTGGCCACCGAACCGGCAAAGATGCGCATGGAATAGAGGAGGGCCAGCGTAAGCACATCGACCACTTCCATTTGCTTGAGCCGCCATGAATAGAGGGTTGTGATGGCGTAGTAGGCCAGCAGCATCAGCAAAAACGGAAGCGGCAGCAGCATTCCAAGGCCGAGGCTGAGGAGGGCCAGCAGCGGGATCAATAGCGCGCCGGTGGCGATGGAGAGGTCGCCGGAGGCAAAGGGGCGATTGCATTTCCGGGGATGGTGCTGGTCGGCGCTGAGATCGAACAGGTCGTTGAGGACATAGATCGAGGACGCGGCAAAGCTGAAGGCGAAGAAGGCGATGGTGGCCTGTATCAGGGTTTCAAGGTCTGTAAATTTGTGCGCCAAAAAGATCGGGGAAAAGATAAGCAGGTTTTTCAGCCATTGATGGCAGCGCATCGCTTTGAGCAGCATCCGCGGAACCGGCCTGCGCTCGATGAAAACATGGGTTGCCTTGACCCCATATTTTGCATGGGCGGGCGGGGTGGGATTAACCAGGATAACCTCTTCGGCTTCATCCCAGATCGGAAAGTCGGCAACGTCGTTGCCCGCATATCCAAACCTTGGGAAACGTTCCTTAATGGCCTCCAGTTTCCGTGCGTGGCGCATGTTGGTTTCGACGGAGCTGGAAAGGGTATCGGAAAAGAGGCCGAGGTGGTCGGCGACGGCGTTGGCCGTGCGGTAGTTGGAGGCGGTGGCGAGGATCAGCGGACGGCCCTTTTCGTGTTCCTTGCGCAGATAGGCCAGAAACGCCTTGTGGTAGGGCAGGGCGGAGGCGTCGAGCGTGACGCGTTGCATGACCTGGTCCTTCAGGTGCGCCTTGCCTTTGGATATCCAGCCCGGAATGCGGAAAATACTTGCGGGGCTGCGGCGAAGCAGCAGGAAGAATGCCTGATGAAGCGTATCCAACTTGACGAGCGTTCCGTCAAGGTCCACGCATAACGGGATGGATTCGTTTTCACTCATTTTTTATTAGTGACGAGTGACGTTTTAAGGTTGTCACGTTTCGCGTTTCACGTTCACCTGCACATAGCCGCTCCGGATTTTTTCTTCGAGCTTCTTCTTGAGCCAAAACCGGATTTTATCGCGCACGAAAGGGATCAGCAGCAGGAATCCGGAAACATCGGTGATGAGTCCGGGGGTGACGAGCAGCGCGCCGGCCACCAGAATCATTACCCCGTCGATCATCTGCGGGGCGGGCACGTTGCCGATTGACATTTCCCGCTGGATTTTCAGCAGGATGGCAATGCCCTGCCGCCGAACCAGTGCGGCGCCGGCCACCCCGGTCAGCAGGACGAGCAGGACGGTGGGCATGAAGCCCACGGCACCGTGCAACTCGAAGAGCAGCGCCAGTTCAACAATCGGCAGGCCGATAAACAAGGCTATGAGATAGGAGAGCGGCATCGCGTTCCCGGGGTCTACGATTCGTCGTCGGTGCGTTTCGTCAGATCCTCGAATCCGGCTTCGTCGAGCAGGCTTTCACGCCATGCGGCCACGAGTTGGGTCGACTTTTCATTGCCAATGCTGCTGGCTAGTTCCGCCCGCATTCCGGGCAGGGCGACCGCTTCGTCGCCGAGCTCTTTTTCGGCGATGTAGGCCACGATGAATTCGTCTGGCGTGCCGATGAGTCCGGTTAGCGTACCTTGTTCAAACCGGGCTGTGGCCGCCTTGATTTCCTGCCCGAATTCGTCTTCGAGACGGGAGGTGACATTGAAGGGAGCAGTCGTCTTCAGCTCCAGCTTCTGCTTCCCTGCGGCATCGGCAAAGGCGGTTCCGGCCTTGAGAGCCGTTTCGATCTCGCGGTGAACCTGTTCGGATTTTTCGACATAGGCCGTTTCCGTGGCGGCGAGCTTGGCGGCCTCGGTTGCGGATTCGCGAACGACATCGAACGAAGGCAGGAAGGAGTCCAGTTTCTTCACCAGCGAAAGAACATAGACAAAGTCGCGGCCAACGACGGGGTCGCTGTAGTAATGGGTTTCGTCGTCTTCAAGCGCAAAGGCGGCGCGTGCAAACGGGGCGGTGGGGTCGACGCCCTTGACGGGGCCGTTCAGGGAGAAGGCCGGAGTGTTGTCCACAATGGGCCGTTCCAGTGCTCCGGCAACCTTTTCGAAGGTCATGGATTCGTCGGCCAACTCGGAAACCAGCCCGTCGGCCTGGTCGGCGGCGGCCTTGCGGGCCAGCGCCACCTTGATCTCTCCGACGATTTCCTCCTTCACTTCCTCCAGCGGCTTGAACTCCGGGGCGGCCTCGGCGGGTGCGTCTTCGGCGGGTTCCTTAAGGTAGCGCTGCTTATTGTTTTCGTAGACCTGGGCCACCATTTCGTCGGTCGCCTCGATCTGGTCGAGGTAGTTGGAAACGGCGAACTGGACATAGTTGACAATCACCTTTTCCGGCATGCGGAACTGTTCTTGATTGAGATCGAAGTAGTCCTTGGCCTCTTTTTCGGACACGTCGGGCGTGCCGGAGAGACTGCGCGGGATGGAGGCATATTCCACGGTGAGCATATCGGTGTAGAGGTGGAAGGCCTTTTTGATTTCCTCCTCGGAAACCAGCCCTCCCTGCGCCGGGATCTGCGATACCTTTTCGATCAGCACCTGTTCGGAAAACAGGTTTTCGAGATCTTTGGCCGTCATGTTGGCCGTCATGCGACTTCGGCGCAGGAGCTGGGAAATGAAAGCGTTGTAGGCGTTCTTGTCGAACTGGCCGGTTTGCCGGTTTTGGAAGATCGGTTGGCGCTGGATCATGTCGATGGTTTGCTGCTTGGTGCCGGTCATTCCGAGCTGCCGGGCCTTTTTCAGGGTTGCGATGCGCTGCCATGCCGCCGTGCGGAAGACTTCGTCGATCTCCTCGGTGATGTTGATCGCGCGGCCAAACATCATGGTGTACATCACATAAATGCTTTGGTACGCCCGGCCAAACTCAATGCGGGACACCTCTTCGCCAAAAAGGCGCCCGGCTATCTGGCTTTCCTTCCGATCACGCTTCGCTTCGCTACGGCTCTTCGCCCCCGGCGTATAAACGCCAACAAAGGCCACGCTGATCAATACGGCAAAAGCACCCCATACGATCTTGGATTGGATAAGTCTATGAAACTTTGAAATCATCATGGTCATGGTACGGTCCTCACTCCTTACTGGTATGTGTACAAAGAACCCGCGCACACTACCCATTGCGCCCAAACGGGTCAACCGGGAATTGGCCTGAAACGGCGATCCAATCCTGCGGGCCGCCCGGAAACTACAGGATTTTCAGCTTGGGAAGGTCTTGGATGTCGACGGCGCCGATAACGCGGTTTTGTCCGTTGACGACAATGAGGTCGTCGATGTTGTGTTTTTCGTAGATGTGGAGGATTTCGAGGGCGAGTTGATCCTTTGAAAGGGTTATGGGGTTGGCGGTCATAATGGATTCGACCGGTTGCTCCACAAGATTGGGCGTTTCGATGAGGTGCCGGCGGAGGTCTCCATCGGTTATGATGCCGGCCAAGATGTTGTCCGCCTCTACAACGGCCACGCAGCCGGACTGCGCGCCGGTCATGGCAATCAGCGCTTCGCGGACGGGCTGCCCGGTTTGGACGGTGGCGCAGCGCTCGCCGGTGCGCATCACGTCGCCGACACGCAGCAGCAGGGTCCGGCCAATGGCACCGCCCGGGTGCAGTTTGGCATAGTCCTCGATCTCGAAGCCGCGGGCCTTGAGCAGCACCATGGCCAGGGCATCGCCCATGGCGAGCGTGGCGGTGGTGCTGGTGGTGGGGGCCATGTTGAACGGGCACGCTTCCTGGTCGATCTTGACGGAAATAATGATATCGCTGTGCTGTGCGAGCGGGCTATCCATTTCGCCGGTCATGGCGATGATCTTGACGCCTTTGCGCTTTACCGGCTGGAGCAGGGCAATCAGCTCGTCGGACGCGCCGGAATAGCTCATGGCCAGCAGGATGTCGCGGTCGCCAAGGATTCCGAAGTCGCCGTGCATGGCCTCGATCGGATGCATGGCCACGGCCGGGGTGCCGGTACTGGTGAATGTGGCGGCCATTTTATTGCCGATATGCCAGTTTTTCCCAACCCCGGTCACCACCACTTTTCCGCCGCTGTCCCCGGTGGCCAGAATGGCGTCGACGGCTTGGATGAAGCCTTCGCCCATATCGCGCTTGACTTTTTCCAGCCCGGCGATCTCGTTGTCCATAACTTCCTGTGCGCGTGATAGATAATCCAAAGTGTGCTCCTCGTTTCCAATGACGGGAAGTACCGTAGCCGATTTTTTCCAACCATTGGAATTTATTTATTCAAATAAAGGTGGCGACCTGCTAGGGTATCGGATCTTATCAAACCGAGGGTTTACCTATGGGCAACAACGGATCGAAAGTCGGATTTTGGGTCGCCATTGCGATTCTGGTCATGCTGCTGTTCGGCAGCTTTATCACCAATGTGGGTTTGACCGCCGCACTGTTTGCGGGATCGGCGGTTTCGGAAAGCGACTATCCGGTGGACGAGGAACCCTCGTTCGAGGAAATCTGGTCGTATGGCTATGGCGACACCAAGGTGGTGCGTATCGGCCTCGTGGGCGTCATCATGCGCGGTGGCAGCGATCGCCTGTTTGGCTATGAACCCGACATGGTGGAAGCCGCCCTCGGCCAGATCCGCGCCGCAACGCTCGACACCGAGGTGAAGGCCATCCTGCTCGAAGTCGACTCGCCCGGCGGCGCCGTCACCCCCAGCGACGAAATCTATGCCGCCCTCCAGCAGTTCAAAGCCAAGGACGAAGAGCGCCTGATCATGGTCTTTATCCGCGATCTCGGCGCGTCCGGTGCCTACTATGCCGCCATGGCCGGCGACTATATCATGGCCGAGCCCACCGCCATCGTCGGCTCCGTCGGTGTCATCATGCAGACACTCAACATGAAAGGGCTGGGCGACAAGCTCGGGCTCAGCTCCGTCACCATCGCCTCCGGCGCAAACAAGGACATGCTCAACCCCTTCAAGGAGGTCAACCCCGCGCACCTCGCCATGCTGCAAGAACTCGTCGATGGCATGCAGAACCGCTTTGCCACGATCGTCGAGGAGTCGCGCGGGTTCGAAAACCGCGACCTGCTCGACGGGCGCATCTTCAGCGCACCGCAGGCGCTGGAGCACAATTTCATTGATGGCATCGGCTATTGGCAGGACGCCGTCGATGAACTCGAACTGTTGCTGGGTGTGGACGAAGTCTATCTGGTTCGCTACTACGAGGAGCGCGGCTTTTTCGAAACGCTGATGTCCTCCCGGTTGCCGCAGTTGCCCGACATGACGACGCTGGAAACGCCGCCGCGCTTTCTCTACCAATGGAAACCCTGATCAGGAACATCCCATGAAACCCAAGCTATTATTCATTCTCCCCATCGCCGCACTTTTGTCCGGCTGCGAAACCCTGCAAACGCCGCAACAGCGCCAGCAGGCCGCTGCGCGCGAACAAGCCGCCGCGCGCCACGCGGAGGAGAGAAACTTCCGCATGCAGGGAAAAATCGAATCGACCGAAATGGCAAATGCCCAACTGACTCAGCAGGTGCAGCAGCTGCGCGGCGAAGTCCGCTCGTGCAATTCGCAGGTATCGCAGCTCAACAGCAAGATGCAATCGCTCGAAGCCAAGCAGGCGCGCGAGATGCAGGAACTCATCCGGCGCGTCGAAGGCCTGCTGAAAAAGAGCGTCGCAGCCCGTCCGTCGCAACCTAGCCACGGAGCGGGGCGCACCCACGTCGTTGAATCCGGCCACACCTTGTCCGCCATTGCGACGGCCTATGGCACCACGGTAAAAGCCATCAAGCAGGCCAACAACCTCAAGTCCGATACCATCCGCGTCGGCCAAAAGCTCTTCATTCCGGAATAGCGGAAGTCGCTAATGGATGGGTCGGGAGTGGCGACTTTCACTCATTGGGAATTTGACGAATTAAATGGCGCAGCCTATCTTCACCTCGAATCAGGGAGGTAGATGATGAGAACATGGTTATCCATAGGGTGTGTGGTGCTTCTGGCGGGATGCACCGCCGTGGTGATGAAGGAACCCTTTCCTGAAACCAAGCTGACGGAAAAAGAGCAGGAGGAAATCGAAGGGGTTTGGCAATCTGAGGAATCGGCTTGGCATATCGCCTTCACCACCAACGGGGTGCCGTGGATGGCATGGACGGAGTGGGAAGACGAAGATTTCCAGTTAACAAAATGCAGGCTCCATTTCACGAAGCACAACGACACGCGTTATGTCTGCATGCCCTTTGAGCCGGGCGGGACCAACCAATACTTCTTCATGGAATTTACGGTGGACGACGGCAAGGCCTTGCTCTGGGTTCCCGACGGAGATGTTTTTGAAAAGTGGATAGAGGTCGGCACCTTGGCGGGAGCCGAGGAAGATGACGATGGTTTGATTGTGCTGAAATCCTCCGCCAAAGAAATCCTGGAACTGATCTCCACCAATCGCGCCGCGTTCAACTACAAGGAGCCGACGCTGCTCTGGAAGTTGAGATAGCTACTCTCAAAATCAACTTTTTGAAAAGCACTTGACGCCGCATGGTGTACTATCATACATAGTACGCATGCTTCCATTCAAGGTACAGTTTACGCAAGGCCGCCCGGTTTACGAGCAGGTGCTCTTTGCCGCGAAGAAGGCGATCGTCTGCGGCCAGCTCAAGCCGGGCGATGCCTTTCCATCCGTCCGGGTGCTTAGCCAGGAGCTGCGCATCAACCCCAACACCGCCCAGAAGGTTTCCGCCCACTTGCGGGAGGAAGGGCTGATCGAAGTGAAGCCTGGCCTCGGATCCGTTATCACCAAATCCGCTCGCGTGTTGAAATCGCAGAAGAAGGAATTGCTGGAGCGCGAGCTGGAGAGGTTGGTGGTCGAGGCCAAGAAACTCAAATTAACGGAAGAGGATGTGCTGGAGGCACTGCGCCAGCATTGGGAAAATTTATCGTGAAAAACGTAGACGCGTGCTTCCAGCCGCGTTGCGAATGCGCGGGAAACATGGTATCGGGGGAATTATGGGAAATGTAATACAGACAAATGGGCTCACCAAAGCCTTCAAAGGCAAGGCGGCGGTGGACAACCTGCAACTGGAGGTTCCAGAAGGAAGCATCTATGCTTTTCTCGGTCCGAACGGCGCGGGCAAGACCACGACGATCAAGCTCCTGATGAACATTGTTTTTCCAACAGCTGGAAGCTGCGAGGTGCTGGGGGTTCCGTCGAACAAGATCGGCGTCGAGCAGTTCCAGCAGATCGGCTACGTCTCCGAAAACCAGAAGATTCCCGGCTGGATGACGGTTCCGCAACTGGTCAACTATTGCAAGCCGATGTACCCGACCTGGGACGACGAATTCTGCAAACGCCTGCTGGCGCAGTTCGACCTGCCGAACGATGTGAAGCTCAAGAGCATGTCGCGCGGAATGAAGGTGAAGGCCATGCTGCTTTCGTCGCTGGCCTACCGTCCGAAGCTGCTGGTGCTCGACGAACCCTTCAGCGGACTCGATCCACTGGTGCGCGACGAGTTTATCCGCGGCATCCTCGAATTGACCGAGACCGAGGGCTGGACGGTATTCATTTCCTCGCACGATATCGACGAGGTTGAGCGGTTGGCCGACTGGGTCGGATTCATCGACAAGGGCACGCTCCAGCTTTCCGAAAAGCGGGAGGCGCTGCAGGATCGCTTCCGGCAGATTGAAGTTACCCTGCCCGATGGCTTCGAAGTGCCGAAGGAACTGCCGAAGGAGTGGCTCGTCCCCGAACGGGCCGGCCACGCCTTTCGCTATGTTGAAAGCCAGTTCGGCGATGGATCCAACGAGCGCTTCAACACCGTTTTTCCAACCCTTGGAACCCTCGACCCGCAATCACTTTCGCTACGCGAAATCTACCTCGCCCTCGCCCGCCATTTCAAAGGAGATTCAAAATGAGTTTGGTAAAACACATCCTGAGAAAAGATATTCACCGCCTGCGTCTTCCCCTTCTTGTTTGGTTTATTGCACTCGCGCTGGGAATTACAATCAATGCCGTGAATGCCACGGCGGTTGCCGGCGATTTTGCGCTGCAGTCGACCGTGAAAGTGGCCGAATCGGTCATGGCTGTTTTCCAGCTCGCATTGCTGGCATTGATCGTTCCCTTGTTGATGCACGACGAACCCCTCTCCGGCACAACCGCATTCTGGCAAACCCGCCCTGTCAGGAAAAGCGACCTGCTACGAGCCAAGGCCGTATTTGCCGTTCTGTTTCTGGTGCTGCTTCCTACCCTCGGAAAGCTTTCCATGCTGACGGCACACCATGTTCCGGTGAAGTATCTCCTGCTTGCCTTGCCGGAAATCTTCCTGGAAAAACTCGCGCTGGTTTTGGCTTTCTCAACTGCGGCGATACTGACCCGCTCCTTTGTCTATTATACCATCACTGTTGGTGCGGTTTTCATTGCTAAGATTGCCTTGGATACCGTCCTCTTCATGGCACGAGAGTTCGGGGCAATTCCCAACCTCCAACGACTGACCAATATTTCCAGCAAAAATGAAAACGCCGTCATTCTATGCACCATCTTCTGTTGCCTGGTGATCATCGTGTATCAGGCCGCCACTCGTAAAACCTTGCACTCCTACATTCTTCTGGGCCTGCAAATCATACTCGTGGTCGGACTGCAGTCCTTTGCCCCTTTCGAATTGGCGCATACCCCCAACTCAAATCCCCTTTTAACGCAAGAGGATTTGGGAACCCCCGAAGCCACCCTCAAAAACTCCTATGGATATCATGTCTCGGACAATCTTCGAAGCCGCCCCGACGATCCTGCCGAAAAAACAATCCGCGGCATCGCAACCTATTCCGGTTTTCCCTCCGGCTGCTTTGTCGTTATGCCGAACAAGATAACCGCCGCGCTGGACGTTGAAAATGAAACGCTCCGCACGGAGAGTGTTCTATACAAAAACTATGAAATGGGGTTTTCGAGCAAGATGGAAATAGAAGCACTGCAAGAAAGCATCGAGCCACTGGAACTCATTCGAGGACAACAGGGTTACTCCAACTTTTCGCAAACGCTTCTGCGTGTTTCTGAACAGGAATATCTCCGCTTCAAGGATGTTCCGGGAATGTATTCCGCCAACATTGAACTCAATGTGTTCCGGCACAAGACCGTTGCCGCCCTCCCGCTTGCCGTCGGCGAGGAGTTTGCGACCGATACCGCAAGGATTGTCATCGATGCTGTGATTCAGGAATCGGGTGGTTGTTCGGTTATACTCCATGAACAGGCGGTTTCCCTGGCCCTGCTACCGCCGCGCATTCAGGCGCATCCATCGCGCTTCATCTACCTGCTCGTGAATGAAAAGGAAGGAATGGCTATTCTCGCAGAGCGCAACTCGAATAAAGGCCGACCCCATGGTTCCGCCGCGAGCATGCTCTCCATCCAGAGAAAACTGCACCGTTTTTCCTTGTCGAATACAATCTATGCGGATGAAACCCTGACTCCGGAATGGATGGAAAATGCACGGTTGCTCATTATCGAAGCGGAATGGGTGGCGACAGCCAACCTCAAAACCGTGGACGATAGCTTTAAAATGGAAGCCGCCCATTCATATTCATGGTCACCATCCACCAAAAAACTGGACCTCTCAAAAATCCTGCTTCCGAAAGATCCGGTACGCAAAGAAATTGAAAAATATATCGCTAGAATCAGCCGTAACATCCAGCCCATGAGCGCCCACAGCCAGCAAGCAGAAATCACAGAGAAATTTATTGCTGTCGGGGCGGAAAATCTGGAGCTACTAGTCCAGAACCCAAATGTCAGCTATTATGCCAACGGAGCCATCAAGCAACTGGTAACGGAGGAGGATAAGGTTCTGATTCTGGACAACCTGGAGAGCAACCACAACCTGATCCATACCGTCATCGCATTCGGGTGGGAAAACGAAGCCAAAAACACGCTGATCCAGCGCCTGAACCAAGTGAAAGGCGGCGGCTGGTATCTTCCAACCGAATGGATCAGCGTGGTAGCGAATTTCGAAGATCCGGAAAGCTACCCGGGTCTGCTCAACTATTTCTGCTCAGGCATGAATCCGCATTGCACGTATGATGAAATCAAAAATCTGCCGGGTATCGAGATCGAACCGGTCATCAATAAAGCGTGGCGCAATGCGAGATACAGCCACGGTGCAGGCTCCATGGCACCCATCGCCCTTAGGTATGGAGAGAAAGGCGCGCTTAGCACACTCTTTAAGCTGTTGCGCTCAGGACAGGAATGGGAACAAAAGTCCGCCCGGAAAAACATCAAAAAATTCACCGGACAAACCGGAACGGACGAGGAGCTACAGGAATGGTACAAGGCCAATAAAAAGCAGCTTCAGTTTGATGCGGATACCAAGCTATTCGTAGCCGAAGACGGTGCTTCCATTCCCGAACCGGCCGACCGCAAAGAGGCGCTACTGCGCGAAGTGCGCATCCTGCTGCAGGACAGCTATCTTGATCTTGAAATTGCCACTGCCGAACTATCGGACAAGGACGGCCTAGTTCTACAGTTCAAGGGAAGCGCTCAACTGACCGAAGGCGCAACCGCAACGTTTCAAGCCCCGGCGCTTGAGCAGTTCGAAGACGCCGTCAAGGCAATGCGCACGGTGATCAAGGTCAGTGCATCGAGCGGGAAAAAAGTAAAAAGCATGATCCTCACGGGCGGCAGCAAAGTTCCCGTGACGTACGAATAGTTTAGGCAAACATGCCGTTCATGAGGTCGGAGCCCATTTCGTCGAGGCCCTTCATCTGCTTGGTGGATTCGAGCAGGTCGGAGAGGGAAAGCAGTTCTTCGAGCAGGATCATGCGGGCGATGTGCTGGTTGGCCGCCGGAACATGGATCAGCAACTGGTTGCCGTCTTCGATGAGCGTGAAGGCGATGTCGTCCTTGAGCACCCGGTAGGTCGGCTGGTCGGTATGCAGGTGGTGCACGAAAAACTCTTCGTCCTGCAGTGCGCGAACAAAGCGGTTGATCAGGAATTCGGTGATGTCGCGCGAGGGGAATTCGAGGGTGATGGTTTCGATGTCTTCGCTGCTTCCCTCCAGCTCTTTCCGGAGTCCGGTGCCGCCTTCGAACGACTTCACCAACAACGGCGGTGCAAGCATGGTGGTGATGACGGTCATCATGATGGCGACGCCAAAAATGCCTTGGTTGATGATGCCGCTAGACAACCCAATGCCCGCGATGATCAACGCCACCTCGCCGCGCGGCAGCATGCCGAGCCCGATGCGCAGCGAACCGCGCAGATTGAATTTCATGAGGAACGCCGGCAGGCCGCAACCGACCACCTTGGCGGCGATGGCCAAGATCGAGTAGACCGAACCGAAGAGCAGCACCGGCTTCATGACGGAAAAGTCGACCATCATGCCCATGACGCAGAAGAAGATGGGAACGAGAAGGTTGTAGATGCCTTGCAGATGCTGTTCGATTTCATGCGCAAGATCGGTGCGCGACAGGGCCAGCCCCATGATGTAGGCGCCGATGATCATGGCCAGGCCGGCCATTTCGGCGAGCCCGGCGAGGAGCAGCGCAAGGCCGAAGCAGATGGCCACAATGATTTCGGTGGATTTAAAGTGCTTGATCGCCGCTGTAATCTTGCGGGCAAAGACGAGGCCGAGCGATGTAACCACCACGAAGAACCCGATCGCCTTGGCGGCAATGATGCCGATTTCTCCCCAGTTGACTTCGCCGCCGCCCATGCTGACCTTGGCCATGCCCATCACGATGGCGAGGGTGACAATGCCGAAGACGTCGTCGAACACGGCACCCGCCAAAATCGTAACGCCCTCGGGCGAGGACATCTTCTGTTTCTCTGCCAGAATGCGCGCGGTGATCCCGACGGAGGTGGCGACGGAGATTACGCCGAGGAACAACGCGGCCGGATCCATGAGCGAGTCGATGCCGTTGCCCGGCCACAGGACGGCCAGCACGTCGCCGAGCACAAACGCGGCCAAGAGTCCGCCGAGGCCAACTACCGAGCCGACGACGGAGTAGCGCAGGAACGCGGCGAGGTCGGTCTCGAGCCCGGCGAGGAATAGCAGGATGATCGAGGCGAGCGTGGCGATGCCATACAGCTCGGTCGAGGCCGCAAAACCGGCGTTTTCCGCAAAGAGGACTCCAAGGCCGGGAAGAGCAAGCTTTCCGCCCAACGCGTAGGGACCGATCAGCATGCCCGAAGCCAGCTCGCCCAGCACGGAAGGCATTTTGAGGAAACGCTGGAACAGATAACCGCCGATTTTGGCAACAATAATAATGACGGCCAGTTGAAGGATCAGGTGCATCATCAGGTGCGTGATGCCCTGTCCGGCGGCTTCACCGGCTTGGTGGACAAGGTTGGTGGCGGCTTCCGGCATGGCGGTCTATTTCCCGGTAAGGAGTTCGTGGATTTCGTTGTGCGTCTGGCAGGCCAACAGCTTTTCGCGTTCGGACGCCTGCCCGATCAAGCGGCTGACTTCGGCCAAGAACTGCATATGCGGCCCCCGGCGCTTGAGCGAGGAAATGGTCATGATGAAAATCGTGCAGGGTTCGCCGTCCATGGAATCGAAATCGACCCCGGCCTTGTTCAGTCCCACGGCGGCGACCAGCGCCGTCACCGCATCCGTCTTTCCATGTGGAATGGCCACACCGTTTTGCATGCCGGTCGACATCTTGGCCTCGCGCTCAAAGATCGCCTCCAGCACGGCTTCCCGATTCTTGATCTTCCCGGCGGCGACCAAGCGGTCGACCATTTCTTCAATGATGCCCTGCTTGGTATCGGCCTTGAGATCGACCCATACAGTATCCGGTGATAGCACTTTTTTCAGATTCATTTCCCAGCCAACCTTTTCGACGAACGAAAGGGAGGCATTGTGGGAATATTCGGGAGGAGGTCAACCGTTTTTTGGCTTGTGGAGGAAACCTTTCGAACGGCTCATGCTGCTTGACTGGTGCAAATGCATATATCGTATATGATATAAAAAGGCGATATTTGAGGTGAAAATCAGGGTAAATATATCATTAATGATATAAGACTATGGAGATTGTGGGGGATCGGAATATAAAAAAAGACCTTCCATCCCTCCTCAGGTTGCCCATGTCGCTTTGGACAAACTTTCGTGAAGAATCAATATTTCCGGCCTTTATCTTGTTCTGGCAATGGCCTTGCCTATACTCCGTAAAAGTATTTTCCGTGAGAAAGAGGAGTATCCATGCCCGCACCCGAGTCCGTAAAGAAGCTAATTGAAACCTTTGGGAACAACCTCGATTTCTACAAATCCGGCCAATACAACGAAGCCCAGCTCCGTCAGGAATTCCTTGATCCTTTCTTTAAGGAACTGGGCTGGGACATGGACAACGCTGCCGGACTGGCACCGCAATACCGCGATGTCATCCACGAAGCCTCCATCAAGATCGGCGGCTCCACCAAAGCCCCCGACTACGCCTTCTCCATTCACGGGGACTATAAATTTTTTCTCGAAGCCAAGAAACCCGCCGAACACCATCCCGACATTATGCAGCAGCTTGAAACGCAGCTCACCGCCACCGACCGCCAGATCGACCGCCTCGTCTACGACCTTTACGAATTGACCGAAGAAGAGATCGCGCTGGTGGAAGGCACATCGTAGATGCGGCATCCTGCCGCATTCAGGAAGAACACAGGATCATGCCCAATAAAATGGATAGAGCTGAAGAGCTGGCGGAGCAATATCTCCAATCCTTGGGATACTCCCCTGTTTTCGAGCCCAACGGAGAGGGAACATTTCCTGATTTTGAAGTCACTTCCAATTTGGCCGCCGAAGCCCGTTTTCTGAATGAGCATTATTTTAAGAAGGGCAAAGCAAAAGGTTTGAGGGAAGAAAGCCAACCCTTCATGGATCGTATGGAATCCGTGTTTCGCAAGTTTGATGGGCAGTTCAAGGGACAAACCTATTTTGTCTTTGCCGACTTTCAACGACCGTTTCCGAGAAATGTGCATGTTAGAAAAGCCCTGCATCGCATTTTTACGGAATTCCTGAAACACCCCGAATTTTTCAGGCCGTATCAGGTAACAGGTGGCCTCGCTATTGAATTTATCCCAAGCGAAAAACCAACGGAGGGAACCACCTTTATTATTGGGGGATACCATGACATGGATTCTGGCGGATTGGTGGTGTCAAACTTCATCCAAAATATCAAGCATTGCATTGCCGATAAATTGAAGAAACAAGAAGAGTTTATCAACCAATACGATGAATGGTGGTTGATACTTACAGATCAAATTGCCTATGGGTTCAGCGAGCAGGAAAAAGCTATTGTACTATCAGCCATAGAGAAACCGGAAAGCTGGGATCGAATCATTGTGCTGAGTACTCTGACCGGAAAAGTGATTCTGGAATTCTGACTCGATACTCTCCAAAACTTTGTGGTTGAAACCAAACCACACCACGTGGTACATACCAAACCACATCAAGCGAAAGGAGAGCGCGATGAACTTTGGAGATACCATTAAAAAACTGCGGCTTGCCCGCAAGCAGACCCTGCGTCAGTTCTGTTTCGAGTTCGGGCACGACCCAAGCAACTGGAGCAAAATCGAGCGCGGAGTAAATCCGCCACCGAAGGATGAAGCCACCCTTGCCCGCTGGGCCGCAGATCTTGGCCTAACGGCAGGAACCCCGGAATGGGGCAACTTCATGGATCTGGCGGCGGTAGGTCGCGGCCTGATCCCAAAGGATCTAATGAGCGATGAAAAGCTGGTAGAAAAACTGCCCGTATTCTTCCGCACGGTGCGCGGCGCGGAGTTGGACGATGCAAAACTCGACTCTCTGATCGCAACCATTCGCGGAGTTCATTCCCCCGATGAAGATTGATTACCGGTCAAATGAGGACATCCATGCATGGGCTGATGATTTCCGCGCCATGTTTTCCACCGCTTCTGTGCCTCCGATTGATGTAATCTACATTGCCGAAATCGAACTCGGCCTTGAAATCATCCCGACACCGCACCTCTTTTCGGAAATTGGAATGGATGCCGCATTGGCTCCAGATCTTGAAACGGTTTACGTGGATGAGGAGTCGTATCTGAAATGGGAGGCCGGCCAGCACTGGATCGAAAAGCGGCTTCGCTTTTCGTTTGCCCACGAGCTTGGACATAGGGTGCTACACGGCGATCTGATCAAGGAGAGCAAGTTCCAAACACTGGAGGACTTCAAACGCTGGGCGGGGTCGGCGGAAAACTATCGGCGGGCGGAATATCAGGCCGATGAGTTTGCCGGAAGACTACTCGTTCCCGTCGACATCCTGAAAACGGAATACGACCGTTATCAAGCCGAGGCTGAAAAGTATGATCCAAACTGGCGAGGCATTGAAGGTATCCGCGAACACATGGCCAAGAAGATTGCCCCACGCTTTGGAGTAAACCACCAAGTAATCGAAGTGCGCTTCGACCACGAAGGTCTCTGGCCAATAAACTAGTCCTGTAATTAACCAACCGCACTTTTACTAAAAAAGTGCGACGGGTTAATTTTCATGATTTTTCCTATGAATATTCTACAGGAAAAGTGCTTCACGAAGCTTGGCCGGACGCGGGCGGGATTGGCGATCCCACCTACAGCGACTCTTCCTTCCCAATCTCGCCGTGGGTTTTCCACTCGTCGATGCGGGTGAGCAGCCAGAGCGATACGCCGGAGCGGTAGGCCGCACGGGCGATCATGTGGGCGGCGACGGGTGCGGTGAGCAGGAAAAAGGCAATCACGAGCACGCCGCGGGAGGTGACGGTGAGGGTGCCGAAATGGATCATGACCCCAATGGTGATGGAGCTGACGCCGACGGTTCCGACCTTGGTGGCGGCGTGCATGCGGATAAACACATCGGGCATGCGCAGCACGCCTGCGGCGGCGATTAACGAAAGCACGCTACCGAGCAGGAGGAAGAAGCAGGTGAGGATTTCACGGATCACGATGCCCCTCCTTTGCGGATGTACAGCGCCAGTGCAACCGTGCCGACGAACGAGAGCAGCGCAATGCTGATGGCGGCGGGGATGTAGTGCGCCGAGCCGGATTGCACGCAGTGCGTGAGGATCATGGCGACGACGATGGTGGCGGCCATGTCGAGCGCAACAACGCGGTCGGGCAGGCTTGGGCCGATCAC
>CBDVCB010000052.1:0-19941 GCA_965372395.1 uncultured bacterium | reverse complement strand
ACTCGAAGGAGCAGATAGATGATACTCGACACACTGAAGAATGCGGCGAAGTATGCGGGGCTTAAGATGGGAATTTCGGAGGCGTTTGGTTTTCTCGATCAGCCGGATCTGGCGGAACTGCCGGACGGAAAGCATGAGATCCTTGGCGACCGCGTCTTTGCGATGATCGCCCATGGCGATGGTCGCAACGTTTCCGATGGAGAGCTGGAAGGCCACCGCAAATACATCGACATCCAGTATGTGATTAGCGGCGACGAGTCGATAGGCTGGAGTCCGCGCGAAGGGTTGGTTAGCTCAACCGAATACGACGCGGAGAAGGATCTTGAATTCTTCGAGGGAAAGCCGGACAGCGTTGTGCGCGTGCCGCCCGGATCGTTTGCCGTGTTCCTGCCCACCGATGCCCATCTTCCCCTCGTTGGAGACGGCTCGATCCACAAGGTGGTGGTGAAAGTCGCCGTTGGCTGAATGTAGAGCAAGCGTCCCGCTTGCTTAAACGAGCGAGACGCTCGTTCTACCTTAGCTAAAAAGTATGCCCGATTTGAAAGTTGAAGCGACCCTTGCCGTCTTGCCCTTGATCTTCGTAGTAGGTGATCGGCCAGGCATAGTCGAGATGCAGCGGGAAGCCGGGGAGGTCGAGCCGGATACCAATGCCCCAGTTGTCGTTGTAGAGAGTCGTATCAAAGTCGAGGGAATCAAGATTCACCACCCCCCAGTCGTAGAACATGGCGCCCCGTATCTTGCTCCAGAGCGGGACGGTGTATTCGAGCGTGGCGTAGGCCGAGCTATTTCCACCTCTTGGCTCGTTCTTTTTATCTTTCGGCCCCACATCGCGATATTCAAAGCCGCGCAGCGTGTTGGGTCCGCCGAGGAACAGGCGGTCGAAGATCGGGACAAACTCCCTGTCGCCGAAATAGTCCACCGTTTCCACTTGGCCTCGAAGGTTGAGGACGGTTCCGCCAAAGGGCGTCCAATATTGGCCTGAACGAATTTTTGCGCCATAGATATCGGTTTCGGCACCCAGCGGGCCACCGGCAAAATAGGGGGTAATCGTGGTCTTGTTCCCTCGGGAGGGATTGAAGAATCGATCGCGGGTATCGCGCGACCACGTATAGTTCACGCCGCTCTTCAATCGCTTTCCCTTCTCGGCCTTGATCGCAGGCGAGGCTGAGTCCTTCACATCGAACACTTCGAACTGCTCCAGCGTGTAGGCCAACGTCCCGCGCGTAAAGCGCGAGAGTGGCTTCCCTAGCGAAAAGCGCATTCCATTGTTTTTCTGGTCGTATTCGTCACTGAAATAGCGGGCTTCGCGGTGGAAGAGGTCGATCCCGAGGGAAAGCTTGCGATCGAGGAACCACGGTTCGACAAAAGAAATATCGACGTCGTTCCGCTGCGAACCAAGTTGCAAGCGGATCTTGAACTTTTGACCGGCCCCGATGGGGGGCCAGGTCTTGTAGTTAAAGTTTCCCTGCGACAGCTCGACATAGCCCACTAGGGAGTCGATGCTCGAAAAACCAACCCCTGCCGAAAACTGGCCGGTCGGTTTTTCCTTTACCTGCACGTTGAGATCGTATTTATCGCCCTCCCCGGTCGGCTCCGGAGTGGTGGTGACTACTTCGAAATAGTTCAGGTTTCGCAAGCGGTTTTCCGAGGTCTGGACGCGGCTGCGATTGTATTTGTCGCCGGGATAGACGACCATCTCTCGGCGAATGACCTTGTCCTGTGTGCGCTCGTTGCCCGCAATGTTCACCTTGTTGATGTAGCCAATGGAACCTTCCACAACCTCATAGCGAATATCCACTCTTCCGGTTTCCGCATTGGCATCGTAGACCGGGCGGACACTGGTGCGGATGTAGCCGCGGTTTCCATAGAAGGAACGGATGCTTTCGCTGCCGGCCTCGGCATCCTTAAGAGCGGCCACATCACCTGTGCCCAGGCGGATGCCGCGCCGTATTTCCTGGGCTTCAAAGGTTTCCATGCCAGCCACAGTGACGTCCCCCACGACATACTGCTGCCCTTCATCGATCGAAAGCAGCAACCGAGCCTTCTTCGGGTTTGAATCGTCGAGTACCGGATCGGATACGTCCACGTCTAGAAAACCTTCGTTCATGTAGAGCGACTTGATGGAAAAAACATCCATATCGACGTTTTCGGGCTTGTACTTTCCCGCACCGGTAATAAAGGAGAAAAACCATTTTTGTTTCTGCTGCATGACCTTCCGCAGGGTCTTATCGTCGACGAGTTCATTCCCCTCGAACACAATCGTCTTGATGCCCAGCTTTCGCCCTTCCTTGATCTTGAAGGTGACATCCACGACACCGAGTTCCGCGTTGGCCTTGGTGGTCCATTTGACCGTGGCATCGGGATACCAGAAGTCGCGGTAGGCTTCCTTGATCTTGAAGGCGGCTTGGGCGAATGCGGAATCGTCCACAAACTGGCCAATCACCAGCTCGGACTTTTTGCGCACCTTTTTGTTGCGCATCTTCTTTGCCCCGACCACCTCAAGGCGGCGAAGCTTTTGCTTGGCCACCACGGTATAGACCAGCACCACGCCATCGGGATCCACGTCCATGCGGGCATTGACGTATGAGTAGCGACCGGATTCGCGCATGCGATTCACATCCACGGCAATCGAGGAAAGGATGGTGTCGCGGTCGGACACCTGCTCCCCCACCTTGAACGAGGTAAAGGCGGACACCGAACTCATGTCGTACGACTCGCCCGCCTGGTTGACGATGCGGATGCCCTTGATGGTCTCGGCCGGAGCCGATAAGCCAACCAGTGCTGCGAAGAAGATGAGGGCTGCTTTATTCATGGAATCAATCAAAGGGTTGGGAAATTAATAATCGGAAGGAACATGGTCGTCGTCGCGCGAATCACGGTCTTCAAAACGGGTGTATTCCTTGATAAAGCTCATATCCACGCCGCCGGTTTCGCCGTGGCGGAACTTGGCCACATCGACCACGGCATGGTTGTCCTGGTTGCGTTCGTCGCCATGCTTGTAGTAGCTGGAGCGATAGAGAAGCAGCACCACGTCGGCATCCTGCTCGATGGCACCCGAGTCGCGCAAGTCGGAAAGTTTTGGAATATTGTCGCCGCGGCCTTCCGTGGCACGGCTAAGCTGGCTGAGGACCATCACCGGAACGGCCAGTTCCTTGGCCATGGCCTTGATGGCGCCGGAGATGGCCATGGTTTCGCGCTGGCGGCCATCCTTGGCGAACTTGGTGTAGTTCATGAGCTGAAGGTAGTCGATGATGATCAGCTCAACACCATAGCGGCTCTTCATGCGGCGCGCGCGGGAGCGCAGCTCGACGGCCTCCAGACCGGGCGTGTCGTCGATATAAATCTGGGCCTTCGATAATGTATCTACCGCTCTGGTCAACTTTACATGGTTTTCCTTGGTCAGGTTATGCTGTGCCGCCTGCATCGAAACGCGCGCATTGGAAAAGAGCATGCGGCGCACCAACTGCTCGCGCGACATTTCCAAACTGAAGATTCCCACAGGGACGGGGGCTTTGGCCAGAAAACCGAGGGCCGCGTTTTCCGCAATGTTCATGGCCAGCGAGGTCTTGCCCATGGCGGGCCGGGCGGCGAGCACGATCATGTCGGTCTTGGCCAGCCCGCGCAGGCGTTCGTTCAACCCTTTGTAGCCCGTGGTGACGCCGTGATCTATGTCGTTGGGGTCCTTGTTGATCTCGGTAAAGGCATGCTTAATCGATTCCTTCCAGTCGGGGATCTTGTCGCCGCCATGGTTGCCAAGCTCGAAGAGCGATTCCTCGGCCTGGCTAACGAGCAGCGACGCATCCTCGTCGCCTTTATAGGCTGCGTCGGTAACATTGTTTGAATGGTCGATCAGGCAACGATAGAGGTTTTTTTCCTGCACGATATCGCAGTAGAACTCGACATGCGCGGGAACCAGCGTGCTGTCCTGGAGCTGGACGAGATAGTCGTAGCCCCCCACTTTTTCAAGGGCGTTTTTGCTCTTGAGCCATTCAGCGATGGTGATGGCATCCATGGCCTTGTTGGCCTGGCTCATCTCCACCATTTGCTCAAAAAGCGCCTGATGGCGGCGATCATAGAACGAATCGCTGCCTAGGCGCTTTGCGAGGCATTTATCAATGGCGTTGGCAGGATCAAGCAGGATGGATCCGAGAACCCCGCGCTCAGCTTCCTCACTGTGCGGGGGTATCCGAAGTCCCGACCCTAGACCCTCTGGAATCATTTCTCTTCTACGATCCAGACCTTGAGCGTGCCGGTTACTTCCGCATGCAACTTAATGGAAACATCAAACACACCCAGCTCATGCAACGGGGTGGCCAAAACAACCTTGGTGCGGTCGATCTCCAGCCCCTGTTCCTTGATTTTCTCGAGAATCTGCGGAATGCCGACGGAGCCGAACATCTGGCCGTTTTCGCCCACCTTGGCGGCGATCGTGCATTCGATTCCCTCGATCTTCTTGGCCAGCTCTTCGGCGGCGCCTTTTTCCTTTTCCAGCTGGGCGAGGCGCTCGGTGCGCTTCTTCTCGATCTGGCGCTTCTTTCCTTCGGTCACCTCGGAGGCGATCCCTTTCGGGAAAAGAAAGTTGCGGGCATAGCCATCGGCGACTTTCACGATATCGCCTTCGATTCCCAGACCTTCCACTTGATCCATCAACAAGACTTCAATAGCCATAATTCGTTCCCTCCTGCTTAGCGGATGAGACCCACAACCCGCGCACGGCGGATGGCGCGCTTGATCTGGCGTTGTTGCTGGGCGTTGGTGCCCAACAAGCGACGGCTCAGAATCTTGCCCCGGTCGGTCATGAACTTCTTGAGAAGCTCCGCATCTTTATAATCGATTTTATCGACCCCCTTAAGAAGCTCGGGATCGCGTTTGTATTCATCTCTTTTATCTCTACGACGCATAACTTATATCCTTTCTCTAAAACGGCACATCATCGTCATCAGCGGTTTCCGGATCCGGAGCGGGCGTACTCGGTACCTGCGGGGCGGATGCAGAGGCGGGTGCCGCCGCATATTCCGTTCCCTTGCCCGGGCTGCCCAGAAACTGCACACGGTCGGCGCGCACACGCAATTTGCTGCGCTTTTCGCCCTGCTGGTTTTCCCACTGATCCAACTGCAAACGGCCTTCCACAAAAACCGGGGATCCCTTGTGCAGGTATTCGGAGGCCGTTTCGGCCTGCCTTCCCCACACCACCACATCCACAAAACAGACCTGTTCAACGGCCTCGCCCGCCTTGTTTTTGAAGGTTTCGTTCACGGCCAATCCCAGATCGGCAACCGCCGTTCCAGAGGGCGTATACCGGATTTCCGGATTGCGCGTCAGATTCCCCATTAACAAGACCCGGTTGTAGCTGGCCATTCTAAGCCTCCTGTGCGACTTCCGGTTCGGGGGTGGTTTCCGATGCCAAAACAAACTGGGAGCGGAACACGTTGGTGGAAAGCGTCAGGCGCTTTTTCAGCGCATCGATCTTCGTTCCGTCCAGCTTGAACATCAACACCGCGTAAAGACCGGCCTTCTGCTTTTTCAGCGGACGCGCAAAATTCTTCTTGCCCATGCGGGTGGTGCTTTCAAGCGTACCGCCCAGCTTTTCGAGTTCTTCCTTCACGCGAGCAATCGCTTGGTCGAGACCTTCCTCGTCCAACGTCTCCGGAAAGATGAACAATCCTTCGTACAATGTATTCAATGTATTTCTCCGTTACTTATCCTGTCTTCGACCGGTTGAACTCGTTCATCGTCCGCTCGGTTCCGATGGAAAAGATGCTTTCTACCGCATCGGCGGCACGTTCGACAACCTTTTCCAGTCCTAAACTCTCTTCGTCGGCAAAGCTACCCAGCACGAACCCAATCATGTCCGCGCCCTCCGGCCTCGGCCCGATCCCCACCCGCACCCGCGGGAACGCCTTCGTCTGCAACCACTCCAGCACTGATTTCATGCCGTTATGGCTTCCTCCCGTGCCTTTGGCCCGCACCCGGACACTGCCGAGTTCCAGCTCAACATCGTCGTAGACCACCACCGTATCGACCGGGTCGACACGCCATTTTTTCATCGCGCCCCAAACCGCACGGCCGCTGCGGTTCATGTAGGTGGTCGGTTCGATCAGGCGAACCTCGCAGTCCCCAATGCGGCACTTTGCCTGCCGCGCCGGGAACCAGAACATCTTCCGGAACTCGACGCCTTGCCGACGGGCAACCTCCTCCACCACCATGAATCCAACATTGTGGCGGGAGCGGGCGTACTCCTTCCCGGGATTCCCTAGTCCAACGACCAGCTTCAAGCGCCTTCCTCCCGGAACAAAAACCAATTACCCGGCTTCTTCGTCGTCGGCTTTCTTCTCGGAGATCACTTCCGGTTCGCCGCCAGCGGCCTCTTCGGAAATTTCCTCTTCCTCTTCCACGCGTGGCTCGGCGACAGAGACGACGATCGCTTCCGGGTCGGACAGCAACTTGAGATTGGCACCCAACTTGATGTCGGAAGCGTGAAGAATGTTCCCGATTTCCATTTCGGACACATCGATTTCGATCGATTCGACCAAATCGCCCGGCAGACACTCGATGGCAAGGGTGTGCATCACGAGATCCAAGGTTCCGCCCGCTTTCACGCCAGCCGCCTCGCCAACGGGTTCCATCTGAATCTCAACATGGATCGGCTTGTCGGCCGCGACCTTCAGCAGGTCGACGTGCAGGAGGTCGCTCGTCACGGGATGGTGCTGAACATCCTTGACCAGTGCAGTAACATCGCCTTCGCCTTCAATCGCAACCTCTACCAGCATGGTTTCGCTGGCATGGTGGTGCAGCACTTGCTCAAATTCGTGCGTATCCAGCAGGATGGCTGTGGCTTCTTCGCCATCGCCATAAATCACACCCGGGAGGGTGCCTTCCCGCCGCAGGCGGCGCGAATTGGCCGATCCCTGCAGGTCTCTCTTCTTTGCAATCAGTTTAGTGTCTTCCATGGGTTCTCTCCTAATTATCTATATCCTGAATAACGAGCTGACCGACTGGTCGTTGTGGATGCGGCAGATGGCTTCCGCCAAGGTGTCTGCCACCGACAACACCGTTACGTTGAAGTCTTCCCACTTGCGTTGCGGAACACTATCGGTGGTTACTAGCTCATCGATCGGCGAATCCTTCAACCGTTCAATGCCTTTTTCCGTCAGCAGCGAGTGGCTCACTGCCGCACGGATTGATTTTGCGCCGGCCTTTTTCAAAAGCCCGGCGGCGGCCGTCAACGTGCCGGCCGTCGAAGTCATGTCATCGACCAACAACGCATTGCAGCCCTCGACATCCCCGACGAGATGGTCGGCCTCCACGTCCGTGGCGCTCTTGCGCTGTTTGCCCACCACCGCAATGCCGGCATCCAGCAGTCTGGCATAGGCATCGGCCATCTTCATTCCGCCCGTATCCGGCGAAACCACCACCAAGTTGTCGAGGTTTTCGCTGCGCAGGTATTTCACAATCACAGGAGCGGCATAGAGATGATCCACCGGAATGTCGAAAAATCCCTGGATTTGTTGAGCGTGCAGATCCATGCACAACACGCGGCTGGCTCCCGCAGCAACCAGAAGATTGGCCACCAGTTTTGCCGTAATCGGCACGCGCGGCTGGTCTTTGCGATCCTGGCGGGCATAGGCATAATAGGGAAGAACCGCCGTAATTCGTCTCGCCGATGCACGCTTCGCGGCATCGATCATAATCAGCAGTTCCATCAGGCATTCGTTCGGATCCACCGAAACCGACTGCACGATAAAGAGATCGTCGCCGCGCACATTTTCCCGCAACTTGACAAAAATCTCGCCGTCCGGAAAGCGCGTGATGTCCACTTCGCACAAGCCGACCCCCGCGGAAACCGCAATGCGTTCCGCCAAATCCCGATGTCCTGTTCCTGATAAAATTTTCATCGCACTACTTATTCAAGTGGTTGCCCGACCAGGGTTCGAACCTGGACCCTATGAGTCAAAGTCACATGTGCTTCCATTACACTATCGGGCAAACAAAACCGCCCAATGGCAAGCCGCTCCTCAAAGTCAAGCCCCCATCGGTTTACAAAAGAGCGAGAGACCATAGGAAGGAGGCGGAAGGAAGTCAAGCCGCCAAATCGAAGAAACCGCATGTATCCCGCCTTCAGGCGGCTTCGGCAGAATGCCCTTGCGCAAGAGCCGCCTGAAGGCGGAACTACAAGCCTCTGCCCAAAACATAATGCGTCCCCAGAAAAGCCAGCCCCACCCCGATTTCAATGAACGCAATCCGCTGGATATTCAGCCCGCGGGCCAGCTTTTGCCACTTTTCCTGAAACAGCAAAGCCAGCGAACCATCCACGAGAAAAACAATGCCCAACCAAAACAAGATGGAGATGAATAGGTTCATAATGCGTGACGAGTGAAACACGAGGCGTGAACTATTTCCAAATCACTCCCCTATAAATAGGGGTCGGCACGACTCGCTATTCCTTCATTGCTGGATTCTTTCATTCCCTACTCTCCGCCGGGCTTAACCGTCGCTTTCGACTGCCCCCGCTCCTTTTGCCCTTTTCCCGACATCCCTCTTTGTGCCGGCGTTTTTCTAAAAACCTAGTGCTCTGGTCATTCCCGGGGCTTCAATGGATACGGGGTCCCCAACAATTTCGAGATGGTTTTATTAAAGGCCTTGCGCTCGTCGCGGACAGTTTGCTTGACGGCGGCGGTGCGGTTTTTGAAGTAGTCCCAGTCGAGGCCGAGGGGGGCGCCGAGGTGGGTCTTGAGCTGGATGGCTTCGGACGGATCAATGTTTTCGAGCTCGTGGAGGTTTTCCTTCACATGCTGGTAGGCGTCGCGGAAGGGCATCCCCTCGCCCACCAGTTCGAGCGCGCGGTCGGTGGCGAAGACGTCGGGCGTGAAGCCGTCGATCAATGCCTTCTTGTTGACCTTTGTTTCCTTAACCATCGGCGCGAGGATGCGCAGGCAGGCGCGGGTGGTGGCGATGCCTTCCATGAAGAGTTCCTTGGCATCCTGCAGGTCGCGGTTGTAGCCGGTCGGCGAGCCTTTTATCAGGTCGTAGATGCCGAGCTCGGCGGCCTTGACGCGCGTGGCTTTGGCGCGGACGAGTTCGCAAACGTCGGGGTTTTGCTTCTGCGGCATGATGGAGCTACCGGTGCAGAATTCGGCGGGCAGCTTGAAATAGTCGAACTCCGGCATGGTGAAGAGCATGAAGTCCTGCGCGAGGCGCGAGAGCGTCAGCATCACTTGGCTCATGGCACCGAGCACGATGGATTCCATCTTGCCGCGACCATTGTTGGCATAGAGCACGTTATGGGTCGGGCGGCTGAAGCCGAGCAGGTCGGCGGTCAGTTGGCGGTCGATCGGCAGCGGCACGCCGTAGGAGGCGGCGGAACCAAGCGGGCATTGATCGTTCAATCTGTAGGCATTGATGAGCTGTACGCAGTCGTCGAGCAGGCTTTCGGCATGGGCGGTGGCCCACAGGCCGACGCTTGAGGGCATGCCGGGCTGCATGTGGGTGCGCCCGACCATGGGAACGGCTTCATGTTTTTTACCAAAGGCGGTCAGCGCGGAAACGAGGGCGGCGGCTTCTTCGAGGGTTTGGAGCAACTGCTCCTTGGCGTAGAGGCGCAGGTCGACGGCGACCTGGTCGTTGCGGCTGCGGCAGGTGTGGATCTTTTTACCGAGGTCGCCGAGTTTTTGGGTAAGCGTGCGCTCGACGGCGAGGTGCACGTCTTGGTCGGCGAGCTTGATCTTGAATTTGTTTTGCTGCGCGAGAGCCATGATTTCGACCAACCCATTAATCACCTGCTTGCGCTCGGCCTCGGTGATGAGCTGCGGCTTTACCAGCATTTTGGAGAGCATGGTGACGTGCGCGGCGGTACCGATGCAGTCGACGGTGATCAGCGCATGATCGAGCTCGACATCGCGCCCGGCGGTGAAGGCCAAGGTTTCGTTGTTAATCGTTCCGACGGTTGTTTTTTGTTTTGCCATAATTCCACCTCGCTTGAAAAGTGCGGAAGTTTAACCACGAATGAACGCGAATGAACACGAATAAATCCCATTCGCGGGAATTCATTCTTTCGTGCGGCCCGTGCTTTCGAGGAGGAGGGTGACGGGACCGTCGTTGAGGAGTTCAACCTGCATGTCGCCGCCGAACTCTCCCGTCTTCGGGGGAAATCCGAGCTTTTCCAAGGCTTGGACATATTCATTAAAAAGGGCCTCGCCCTGTTCGGGGCGGGCGGCCTCGATATAGCTAGGGCGGTTACCCTTGGTGCAATCGCCGCAGAGGGTGAACTGGCTGACGGCAAGGATCTCGCCGCCCACTTCCTCGACGGAGCGATTCATCTTGCCTTCGCCGTCTTGGAAGATCCGAAGCTTGGCGGTTTTGCGCGCCAGATGCCGGGCATCAAAAGGGGTGTCGCCGTGCGACACCCCTGCAAGAACGAGCAGACCCGGACCGATTTTGGAAATGCGCTTTCCATCCACCGAAACCGAAGCCTGCTTTACGCGCTGGACCACCAGCCGCATGGCCTTATTCCGTAACGTGCGAGACGCGGAAGGCCGGCAGGCGGTTGAGCGCGGCGGCCACTTCGTAGCGGCGCGGACGCGCCAGATCGCCGCGAAGATCGCGCGCGAGGGCGTTGAGGCCTTCGTTGCTGAGGTCGCGGTCGACGAGGTCGAGAATTTCACGCACGGGATAGCCTTCGTCCATGTAGCGCAGCTTCGCATAGTAGAGCACGAAACCGATGGCGCGGGCCTGGTCGACATCGGCAATCTGCTTGATCGCGCCAAGCTCTACGATGGAGCGTCCGAACTGGATATAATCCTGGTCGTCGGTACAGATGACCAAGTCCTCGCGGCCGATACTCGGGTCGATGGAACTCGGCATGACCCAGCGCGAGCGGCTGAGCATGGAAGCGAGGGTTGCACTGTCGTTTGCAACGGAGGACGGGACAATCTCGAGCGCCTTGGCTTCTTCGGTGATGTCCGAGATCCGGAAGTTTTCAACCTTCAGGATCTTGTCCGCAACCGGAATGAATTCGGCAATCAGGCTACTTCCGGCCACGACCATGGAGATGCCGAGCTCATCGACGATCTGCCGGGCGCGGGCGGCCAGCGTATTGCGGGAGGATTCGCCCAGCAACGAACTCACGCGGGTATCGGAGGAGAGGAAGGTGGAGGACGAGGAATGCTCATCGAACAGCAGCACGCGCGCGCCGGCCTCAAGCGCTTCGACGGTGGAAGCGGCCTGCGACGTGAACGAACCGGCCGATATCGTTGAATAGGCCGACGGGTTCCCCCCGTCGGGAAGCTCGCTGGCAAAAACGGAAATATCCACATTCTGAATGCACCGTCCAACCTCGGAGCGGATATTCACTGCGTCGGCGACGGTTACAACCGCTTCGCGGCCATCGCCGGGAACGTGGTTGTAGATGCCCTGGGAAATCGCGTCCATGACATCTACGCGTCCGCTGTTCGATTCGCCAAGAATCAGGGTGAGGCCGCTCGGAATGCTAATCCCCCGGATGGTTCCACCATGCGGAACCTCGACTTCTTCGATCAGGCTTTCGTCAACCTCAATCGGTGAAAGGCGCTCGTAGTCGGGAAGATCCTCCCCGGCCAGGCGGGTGACCAATGCGCCCTCGGCGAGGAAGCTGATCTGGCCACTGGCACCAAGATGCTGGCGAAGACGGTCGGCGTCTTCCATGCTGTTTACAAAGCGATCGGCTTCGTCGGTGTCGATGTTGCAGTAGAACAGGCTGTTGCTGACGACTTCCGGCAAATCCTCGAAGAAGATCTGCTTCGCCATTTCCCCGTCGATGGCTACGACGGCTTCGTCATCGATAATCACTTGTTGGAAGGGCAGGATGACCTGGATACGGACTTCGATATATTCCTTGGTCAACTGCAGCGCGTTGCGAGGAATAATCGACTGGTTCGGCGAGGCCGACATGATGTGGCGGCGGGCCACGCCGCTAGGGCCAAAGTTGGCAATGGATTCAATATTTGCAGCAAGGCGGCGGAGCAAGAGATCCTCCATGGCGGTGCGGCGTACCGGGGAGTCGAACAGATACTCGGGAATTTCGGCGATCGTTTGCGGGACGCGAACAGTGAAGACGGGAGGAAGGTCGTCATCGCCCTCAAGATCGATCTTGGCGCACTTGATGACGTAGCGGCTGAAGTCGAAGTCGCCCACCATCTGCTGGTATTCGGAAAACGGCTGGCCATCCAGCTCGGTCAACAGGTTATAAAATTCCTTCTTATCCTTCATAGTCCAATGTTCCTTCGTTTTACGTTATTCAAGACAACCCACGCCAAAATTCACAATTGACCGATTACTGTGCCTGTTTCACATCCTTTTTGGAAGCGGTCTTTTTATCATTTTTCGGGGTCGATTCCTTCGGCTTATCGACCGAAGCATCCTTCTTGTAGCCGGAGCTTCGATAGTCCGTTTCGTAGAAACCCGACCCCTTGAACAGGATGCCCGCACCGGCCCCGATCAGGCGCTTCACTGACCCGCTGCACTCCGGGCAGATCGACAGCGGCTCGGCGGACATGCTATGGAACGCCTCAAAGGCGTGCCCGCAATCAGAACATTCATAATCATACGTCGGCATGGCAAATCCCTCTCAACATCAAAAAAACCCACGGAATCTACCCGATTCCCCCTTATTGTCAAAATCATTCTGGACAAGGGCCTCCCTCCGATTAATCTAGCTCCCCAACCCATGGAGAGCTTACCGATGAACTTTGAATTCGCCACCGCGCAACGGATTGTTTTCGGATCTGGACGGCTACGCGAGCTACCGTCCCTCATCCAAGGCATGGGGCGGCGCTGCGCCTTGGTCACCGGCGGAAGCGCCGAACGCATCCATCCGGTGTTCCAGGCCCTGAAAGAGGCGGGCGCCAATCCCGCCGCCTTCAGCATCGGGGGTGAACCCACCACCGGACGCATCGCCACCCTCGCCCAACAGGCGCGGGAGCTGGAGTGCGACTTTGTCGTTGCGTTCGGTGGCGGCAGCGTGATCGACGCCGGCAAGGCCATCGCCGCCCTGCTCACCAACACGCGCGAACTGATGGACTATCTCGAAGTCGTCGGAAAGGGCGAGCCGCTCACCGAAGAACCCGCGCCCTGCATCGCCATTCCCACCACCGCCGGAACCGGTGCAGAGGTCACGCGGAACTCCGTACTGCTCGCCACCGAACATCAGGTCAAAGTCAGCATGCGCCATCCCAAAATGCTGCCGACCGTGGCCTTGGTCGATCCCGAACTGACCCTCTCCATGCCGCCGGAAACAACAGCCAGCACCGGACTCGACGCATTCATCCAATTGCTCGAAGCCTTCGTTTCCATCAAAGCCAACCCGCTCACCGACGGCATTTGCCGCGAAGGGCTGAAAAAGGTTGCCCGCGCCCTGCCCCGCGCCTACCTGCATGGCGACGATCTCGCCGCGCGCGAAGAGATGGCACTGGCCAGCCTCTTCGGCGGGTTGGGGCTGGCCAATGCCGGGCTCGGTGCCGTACATGGTTTCGCCGGTCCCATCGGCGGCATGTTCGGCGCCCCCCACGGATTGCTTTGCGCCACGTTGCTGCCCGCCGTCTTCGAGACCAACATCCAAGCATTGGAGGACCGCGCCGCCGAAAGCCCGACGCTCGAAAAATACCGCGAAGTCGCGCGCATCGTCACTGGAAGCAAGAATGCCGACCTCTACGACGGCCTCCAGTGGATCAACGACCTTTCCATGCAAATGCTTGTACCCGGACTCGAAGACTTCGGCATCACCGAAGCTCACTTCCCTGCCATCGTCGAAAAGGCCAAGAACGCCAGCAGCATGAAAGGCAACCCCATCCAACTCACCGACGAAGAACTGACCGGCATTCTCGCCGACTCGCTCCGTCCACCCATCAACGGCGACTCCACGCTGTATTTATAATGAAGAATTGTGATTTAAGAATGAAGAATGGTGGGTCTGCGACAGCGTTCAAAGTGAAAGCCCAACGGCGTTCGAGTTCAACCATTCTTCATTCTCAAATCTTCATTCTTAATTAACATCATGGAACCGATCCAGTTCGGCACACTCAACTATACCGTTCTCGGCCTCTATCTCGCGGGGATGGTGCTGATCGGATTGTTTTTTGCGCGGCGGCAGGAAAACGCCGAAATGTTTTTCCTCGGCGGGCGCAAGCTGCCGTGGCTCGCCGTGACTCGCCGTGGCGATGAGCATGTACGCGTCGCTCACCAGTGCCGTCACCTTTCTCGGAATTCCCGGCACAGCCTATTCCGAAAACATTGCGCTCATCATCGTCTGCATCATGAGCCGGATCGTTGCACCGTTCATCCTGCTGCTGTTCACCGCCTCCGCGTCACGACCTCATGAATACATCGAGAAACGCTTTGGCCCGTCCGCCCGCTACGGCGTCGCCGGGCTCTTCATCCTCGCGCGCCTCGGCTGGCTTGGCACCGTCGTCTACGCGCCCTCCATGGCGATGTCGATTGTCACCGGAATCCCGTTGTGGAGCTGCATCTGCATGATGGGCCTGCTCGGCGGCCTCGCCGCATCCGTCCCTGCCACGCTGTGGCTGCAAAAAGCAATCGAGGCCCACTGGATCTACTACTTCCCCTTTTCGTTCTTTATCGCCTTCCTAACGGCTTTGATTGCCAGCCGCTTCTTCAAGGCGGAACCGAAAACGTAGACAATGCTTCCAGCTTCGTTGCACACGCACCGTTCTGCCGCAACGAAGCTGGAAGCGTCGTCTACAATTCTTGACCTACCTCAATTGAGGCTCCATTATCCCGCGCCACTATGAAACAGGAAAAAACAACCGTTGTTGAGCATCATAATTTTCAGGGCGACTACCGCATTCTGCGCCTCGCCGCGCCGGAAGTCGGCCCGCTGGTAAAGCCGGGGCAGTTTCTGCACCTGCTGATCCCCCGGCTTGGCGACCGGATTCTGCGCCGCCCGTTTAGCATCTACAAGGCCGACGCGGAGGGCGTTTCGATCCTCTACAAGCCGGTCGGTCGCGGCTCGGAGGCGATGCGCCCGCTACAACCGGGCGACACGGTCGATATCATCGGCCCGCTGGGCAATGGATATCCGGAGTTGGCCGAAGGGAATATTCCCGTGCTGGTGGCCGGGGGCTACGGCAACGCCGCGCTTTATTTGAAAGCCAAGGAGCTGCCGGTCAAAGGCGTCGCTTTTTTTGGTGGACGCACGGCGGAAGACATTCTGTGCGTCGACGAGTTCAAGGAACTCGGCTGGGATGTGCGCCCCACCACCGACGATGGATCGCTCGGCACGAAGGGGCTGGTGACGGCCGCGTTCGATCCGTGGATGGCGGAGCAGGAAAATGTCCAAAACCTAGAGCTGTTTGTCTGCGGCCCCAACCCGATGCTGAAAGCCATGGGCGACCGCGCGATCAAGCACGGTTTCACGGCGTGGCTTTCGATGGATAAAAACATGGCCTGCGGCGTAGGTGCTTGCTTGACGTGCGTTATTAAACGCAAAACGGAAGACGGGTGGGAATGGGCGCGCTGCTGCAAGGACGGCCCCGTTTTCGAATCCAGAGAGATTCTCTGGGAAGATTAGTGGTTGAAAGGTTTCTATGAGCAAAGTGAATCTGGAAGTTACGATTGGTTCGATGACGATGAAGAATCCGGTGACGGTGGCGTCGGGGACGTTTGGCTATGGGCCGGAATATGCGGAGCTGGTCGACCTGAACCGCTTGGGTGCGATTACGGTGAAGGGCATCGGCCCGGAGGAACACATCGGCAACCCAACCCCGCGGACGTTCGAGACGCGGGGCGGCATGCTCAACGCCATTGGCCTGCCGGGGCCGGGCGCAAAAGGTTTTATCGATAAGTACGTGCCGTTCCTAGCGCCATACGATGTTCCGGTGATCGTGAACATTTGGGGCAAGGGCATGGAGGACTATGGCAGGGTGGTCGAAATGCTCGACGGGGAGGAAACGGTTTCTGCCTACGAAATCAACCTGTCCTGCCCCAATGTAAAGGAAGGCGGCTCGGCCTTCGGAACGGATACGGATTCCTTTTCACGCGTGATCGAGCTGGTGCGCGGCAAGACGCAGAAGCCGATCATCCCGAAGCTGGCACCGAATGTTCCGGACATTGGAAAATTTGCCAAGGCGGCGGAGGATTGCGGCGCGGATGCGATTTCGATCATGAATTCCTACCCGGCGATGGCGATCAACATTGATACGCTCGAACCGGAGCTGGCGAACCGCACGGGCGGGCTGAGCGGCCCGGCGATCAAGCCGATCGCCATCAAGCTGGTTTGGGATGCGGCGAAGGCGACGACGCTTCCGATTATTGGCATGGGCGGCATCTACGAGCCGGAGGATGCGATCGAATTCATGATTGCAGGCGCTACGGCCGTGGCCGTGGGGACCGCAAACTTTACGGATCCCTCTACAGCCATCCGCGTGATCGACGGCATCGAAAACTATCTGAAGCAAAAGGGCTGTGGCGCGGCGGTCGACATCGTCGGCACCGTTTCGACAAAATAACTGATGAACAAGAGACTAAAGCGCGCAGGAACCGTTGGCCTTGGAATCGTTTTTATTGCGGTGTCCATTGGCTATGCCTTCTTCCAGCCCTTCATTCCGGGCGCGGTGTGCGATGCGATTCCTGCGCAGGCCACCTTCGTCCACCAGGCCGACAGCCTCGACGAGCTGCTGCAAAGCCCGGTGTGCGGGCAGCTCGACAAGGCGCTCGGCGCAGGTAATTCGCTGGAGGCGCTTGCGGCTTCCACCGGTTGGATCAGACGGGTCGCGCCGTCGGAGATCGCGGTGGCAGACCTGCCGTTGCGCTATGCGGGTCAAACGAAATCGTGGGCGGCGGTGAGCTGGGTGGGTTGGCGCAGCCCGTGGTTGCGCTGGAAGCTGGAGCATACCCGCGCAGAGGGTTTCTCCCTGCTCGGGAAGCATTCCGCCTGGCCGATCTGGAGGTACGAATCCCCCCATATCGCACGCGGATCGTCCCTGGTCTTTGCGCTGACAGACAACTTGTTTATTGTCTGTCTTTCGAACAACCCTTCGGAGATCCGCACCCTCCTGGATGCATACGACAACCGAATACTCTCCGAAAACGACATTAAATAGAGGCGAATCCCATGACGAACCCATTGAAAACCCTGCCGATCCTCCTGCTGCCCTTCCTGATGCTGGCGGGATGCCAGACCACCGACAAACCGAAGGCCGATAAACCCATATCGCAGTCGCGGCAAGAAAGCTATCTGTCCAAGGCCAGGCCGCCTCAACAGTTTGGTCTTTCAATCTATCGCGTGCAGGACGGCATAGCCTATTCCGGTGCCGGTCGCCTGCACCCCCGCCATCTGGCCAGTGAAAAAATGTTGGAAGACAACATCCCGGTCATACGAATCCAAGGGAAGACCCGACGCGACAAAATGAATGTCTTGATCGACTTCTACAACCCCTCCTCGTGGCTGGAGTTTTCGACATCGCAAAAGTTCAAGGCGCACTTCATGGGCATCAACGACATGGTGATCCCCTATCGCGGCAGCTACAACACCGGAGGCCAGAACGCCTATGCCGGCGTGATTACCCAGTTGCGCATCGACAACCTCTACATCGAAAACACACCCTTCTATATCCGCATGGCCACCGGGTCGCTTGGCCCTTTGGCGCGCGGCATCCAAATCCCGGAAGTTGACGCCGTGCTGGGCTACGACAACCTGCGCAACTTTGAATACATCCAGGTCGACCTGCGCAACAACACGATGAGCTTTTCTTCGAGCATCCCCTATGTCCCGCACGATGAATTGCTGATGACCACCGCCAAAATCGTCGACCTGCCCGGCTACGGCCTTGCCGTCGAAGGGGCTATTTCCGGGAAGCCCACGCCAGTGATCCTCGACTTTGCGAGGGACGGCCATTTTTCCCGAAGCGATGCCAAGGTGAACATCACGAAGCAGGTCAGCATGGGCGATATTGTCTACCGCCAGGTTCCCACCCTCGTGCTGAACCCCCACAGCTCGCCGCCGAGCGCCGGGCGGAAGATGCTCGAACCCTATATCATCACCATCTGCAGCCCCGAGGGGATCGTCTATTTCGAGCGTCCGCCGGAATAGCGGGAACGGCAGAGATGCCGAATGGCCAGCGCGGGGTGCCGCCAGATCATCCGGGGACCCGCATAGCGCATAACCTCTTTGATGCGCTCGCGCATTTCAGATTGATAGCAATGCACGGTGCACCGGTTGCACTCCGGCTTATCCGGCCCGAACGGGCAATGTTCAATACGTTCTTCCGCATACTCCAGCAACCCGGTGCAATCGGCGCAAAGATCCTTTGCCGCGCCATGGCGGGCGCGGCAGTAGATGTGGATCATGGTGGAAACGGTGCGGGTTTCGGGGTTCATGCGCTGGATTTTATTGGAAGACCCAGCCCATTCCAAGGTTGAACACGTTGTCCGGATCTGAATCGGACTCGTTGTAGCGGAATTGGTAGTCCGCTTTCAAAACAAACTGGCTGCTAAGCGGGAAGTTGATCCCCACCGTGATGTCGGTGCGGGCGTTCTCGCCCAGCTTGGCGTAGCCATCCGGCATTTTGTACTGCGTGTCATATTCCTCGTAGCGCACAAACGGGATCAAGTCGGCTTCCTTGAGCTTGCCGCGTTTCCACGACTCAGGCATCACGCCGACACCCCCTTCGAGATACCAGCCAAGGATTTCGTCGCCCGCATCCGTGGCGTACGCTGCATTCAATGCCGCCGCATCGGAATTGCTGCCATGCGCCACGACGCCCCGGAAGCGCAGGCGGGAAACCGTGTACTCGAAATCGGCGGAGACCATTGCGAACGTGTTTTCAACGCCCGGGGTTCCACTCCCGCCTTTGTTCGCATTGTCGGTGCCGCCATAGTAGCCGGAAAGGCCAATACGCAGACCCTGGTCTGCGGGAAGATCTGCGTCCACAAACGGGAAAAAGTCCAATCGACCGGTTACCGCCGGATCGTTCAAGCCAGAGCGTTCCTTGTTGCGCCCCTTCCGGACACCGTTCGAGCCATCGAAACCGGATCCTTCCAGCCCCGCAACCACATAGGCCTGATAGCTCAGCCAACCGAGCGGAGAACCAAAGAGGCCTGCGCCGTCCAGGGACCAAGTGGTGGGAATGATGTATTTGTCCACACCAGGACGCTCAACACCCAGAAACAAGGTGGGTTCATGATATTGGTTAATCATGCCCAGCGGGGCCAATATTCGGCCCACACGACCATTGACGGCATCGCCAAGCAGGAAATCGACATAGAGCTGTTCGATGGAGATTTCCCCTCCAGCCCCGTCGGTTACATAGGCGTGCTCCAACTCGACTTCGGTGCTGAGCCTGATCCAATCGGTAAAATCGTAGCCAAGATAGACCACCAATCGGTGGATATCCATCATGCCAGGGCCGTTCTCCACGAAGTTTCCGTGGATTTCGCCGTACCCACCAAAGCGAACCTTGCTCACCTGCTCTTCAAGTCCAAACAGATCGTTCTGTTCGTTTTTAAGCGATACAATCTCGGCGTTGGCGGCTGCCATCTGCTTTTCCAGGGTCTGGATACGGTCAAGATCCTCCGCCACGGCACTGGCTGCTCCGGCGACCACGGCAGCCAGCAAAACCGAACGATACTTCTTTGCTCCCAGGTATTTCATTTGTTTCTCCATTTCATTCAAACATTCGTTATTCATGAACCAGAGAAACGGGAAAACCCGTAAAGCGTGTGCGGGAGCCCCTGAAAGGAATCCTGAAACCAGTGGTGAATTTTCGGCACAGAGGGCTGTTTAATCCGTCGCTCCGGAACCCGTACCGGTTCAGTCGCTGAACCCGCCGCACAGGAATAACCAAACATAAACAACCTTCAGGACCACCCTGACAGGACAAACAGGAATCGGAAAACCCAATCCCTACAACGGCGAGCAACCTACCCGGCCATGCCGGAAAGTCAATCCCTTTG
>CBDVCB010000051.1:0-20602 GCA_965372395.1 uncultured bacterium | reverse complement strand
TTTCAATCACGCACGGCCCCGCAATCAGCGCCAGCGGGTTTTTTCCGCCAAATTTCACACCTTTAACATTAATGGTCTTTGTCATGGTAATCTTCCTGTCCACAGGTTGCCCCCGTGGTTGTTATGAGCCCCAAAGGGGCTTTCCTTTGGTAGCCATGGGTCAACGACCCATGGAAACGAACGCAATAGATAACAGACCCCGAAGGGGTCGCCCAACATCAATCGTTATTCAAAATATTTCTGGTTGTATTCAATGCTGGCTTTGGCCAGCAGATGTTTTAATTCGTCGGTCGTCGATTCCTCCGATGCGGTAGATTTAGCAATGCCTCAGCCTTGGCCACATCTTCGGGCGTGTCGACGCCAATGCCGAAGTCTTGTGTCTGGATCACTTTCATACGGCAGCCCATGTCGAGCGCGCGGAGTTGTTCGAGTTTTTCGAGATCCTCCAAGGCGCAAACGGGCTCCCGAACCAGCCGGAGCAGATAGTCGCGGCGGTAGGCGTAGATGCCGATGTGCCGCCAGTAGGTTCCCGGCGGTGCTGCGCCCTCGCGGATGTGCGGAATGGCGGCGCGCGAAAAGTAGAGCGCCTGCCCGTGGCGGTTAAACAAAGCTTTGACGACGGAGGGGTCGTTGATTTGCGCAGCGTCTTCGATGGGCGTGGCGGCGGTGGCCATGTCCCATTCGCCGGAGGCGATCACTTCGGCCAGCTCGTCGATCAGGGAGGGGTCGATAAGCGGTTCGTCGCCCTGGACATTGATGACGGCGTCGGCTTCGAGGCCTTCAACGGCTTCGGCAATGCGGTCGGTTCCGGAGGGATGGTCGGCGCGGGTCATGGCGACCTGCACACCGGGGATTTCCAAAGCCCGGACGCAGTCGGAAATGCGTTCGTCGTCGGTCGCAACAATGACGGTGTCGAGCCGCTTTGCCTGCTTCACGCGCTCGACGACCCATTGGATCATGGGTTTGCCTGAAATCATCGCGAGGCTCTTTCCGGGGAAGCGGGTCGAGCCCCACCGGGAGGGAATAACTCCTACAATTTTATTCATATTCATGCCTGTTGTTATTGGGGTTTGAACCATCTAATGTATCGGAAGTGCGCGGGAAACCCCCTCGCGAAAGGGGGTTTGAACGAGGGTTGTTTCCTGTTGCAGGCGGGAGAGGTCGAGTTGGCAGTTGTGGGGGCGGGGTGCGCCGTCCGGCGCCGCAGGGTCGGGTGCGAGGTGGCTGGGGTCGAAGCCGAGTTCTTCCGCCATGGCGCAGGCCATTTCATATCGGGTTAGTGCTTCGCTTCCGCTCATGTGGTAAATGCCGGAGCATTCGGAATGGGTGAGCAGGCGGCTGCTCCAGCCGCGTAGGGTTTGCGCCACATCGTCAACGAGGGTGGGGTAGCGAATGGCCCAGTGGTTGATGCTTTTTGGCGTGGGTGTTTGTAGATCGTGCAAAAGAAGGGCAATGCCTGATTCGGCGAGCGTCTCCACTTTGCCATAGAGAATGGGAACCCGCAGAACCACGTTGCGGGACGATGCGGCCAGCACCGCCTTTTCGCCGGCTCGCTTGCTTTTGCCATAGGTGTTGAGTGGTTTGCATTCGGCATCGACCGCATAGGGTGGCTGGGTGCCATCGAATACATAGTCGGTGGAGATATAGACGAGCACCGCACCGATGCGTTCGGCCACTTCCACCAAGTTTCGAGTGGCCTCTACATTCAGTGCGCGGGTCTGCTCGACATCATTTTCACAGATGTCGGGGCGGCGTTCCGCAGCGGTGTGGATGATCAATTCCGGCCGGTGTTTCTCCATGGCCGCCAGAACCGCGGTGTGATCCGTCAGATCAAGTTTCAGGTCGCCCGCCTTGGCGCGGCTCCATGCGCAGGTGAGCGGACCGGTATCGGAAAATGCCCGTACGCAAGCCCGTCCCAGCAGGCCGCTCGCTCCGGTAATGCAAACGTTCATGATTTTTGTCTCAATCTTTTTTCCTTGTCCAGAAATCGTCGCCGGGTCCCGATACGTCTTGTAGCTTCACGTTGACCTTGCCGACCGAAACCTTCGCCTTGATGCAGGTAACCATCCGCCGGTTTTGCTTCGAGACCCAAAATATGATTTTCCCTTGCCGCAGGAACCACCCGTCGAACGCGGCGACGGGTTCGATTTCGGTGCTCGGGACTTTTCCATGGTTGGGCAGCTTGATCTTGCCATCCTTCCGGATTTTCAGGCCAAGCCCGTAGAGCTTTCCATCCACGAGCAGCGTGTGCTGCCGGGCGGCGAGGGTTTCCAGGTCCCGGGTGCGTGCGGAATAGAGGAAACTCAGAATTTCCCGGGTATCGCTGTTGATTGGAACCACCTTGATATCCTTGGTCATGCGATTCTGGAAAATAGCGATTTTCTGATCGTGGTAGAACGTGGTGAGATGGCTCTTGCGGCGTTTGCCTTCATGGAGCTGAAAGTCGAGCCGCAGGGGCAGGGCGGTTTTGGGGTCGATGATGACTTCGGAGGCATCATCCACCTTGAAGATGCGCGAGTAGGCCTTGTAGTTCTTGGAAACCATCCGGATGCGGATCAGCTCGCGCCCGTTTTCGGTGACGGTGTCGACCGAGACTTTGGACCATGCGAGCGGAAGGCCCATCCAGGACACCTTGTATTTCGCCGTTTCACCGGGAATGAAGCAGGAGGAGTAGTCCTCGGCACGAGCCGAGACGGCCAGCAAACCGATGCAAAAGATGGCAATCCGCTTTTTCAAGACAACCCTTGTTGTTTTCGCTCGAACTGCCGGCACAGCACGCCTGCGGTGGCAAACAGCTCGCGCGCCTGTTCGGAGAAGTGATATTCGGTTTCATAGACCACTTCCTTGATGCCCGCGTTGATAATCATTTTCGTGCACATCAGGCAGGGGCTGAGGATGCAATAGAGCGAGCTGTCCTTTACGGCGATCCCGTGGTAGGCCGCCTGCACGATGGCGTTTTCCTCGGCGTGCGCGCAGATGCACTCGCCGAGGCTTTCACCCGACGGCGCATCGCTCGCGCAGCGCGGGCAACCGCCCTCGAAGCAGTTGTCGATCCCGCGCGGCGTACCGTTGTAGCCGGTCGATATAATCCGCCGGTCGCTCACAATCACCGCCGCCACCTTGCGGCGGCTACAGTTGCCGCGCTTGGAAACCACATGCGCGATATCCATGAAATATTCGTCCCAGTCCGGACGCAGGAAAGTTTCTTTAGTCATGCGCGAAACCATACGGTCTACTTTTCCGCAAAACAATCAAGAATCGCCGGAGCCCATCCCAAGTCCGTTCACGAAAGCGAATATAATCTTCAATCCATCAGCCATGTTGGTTATATTTGCTGCCGCTTTTCGCCCCATGGTGCAAAATGAATATGGAAAACTTCAGACAAGGATTGCAGGAGGCCGCGCAACGGATCGGGGCGCATTCGGCGGCGTGCGTCCGGATGGACAATCCGGTGCTGCGGCGGCGCATTGAGGAAAACAATGCACTCGTTGCGGATTGGCTAAAGACCGGACAGCATGGCGAAATGGACTATCTCGAACGCATGTTTCCCGAAAAATCCAATCCGTGGAAAACCTTCCCGTCGGCGAAGTCGGTGATCGTGCTGGCGTTCACGAACCATTGGGGCGATCCCGCGGCGACGCACCCGTTTCCCTCCCCCGGAAAAGATGCGCTGCTCGGCTACGTTTCGGCTTATGCCAAGGAGGCGGACTATCACCAAAACGGCCATGCGCTGTTGGCGGAATTGAAGGGGTTGCTGGGCGAGGGGATTAGCGCCGAGGCGGTGGTGGACACCAAGGCGGTCTACGAACGGGTGTTTGCGACGGTCGGTGGGCTGGGTATCGTGGGCGGCAACGATCTGCTGCGGGTGCCGGGTCGCACCAACGTGCGGGTATTCATCGGCTGCCTGTTTGTGGATGCCGAGCTGCCGGAGGTGATCCACGAACCCAAGATGCCGTTTGCGTGCGACGACTGCCTCGCCTGCATCAAAAAATGCCCGACCGGTGCCATTCAATTTGGGTTGCCGATCGATGCGCGCAAGTGCATCAGCTACCTCACCATCGAAAAGCACGGTGCGCTCGGCCGGGAAGAGGGGGCGATGATCGGGGATTGGCTCTTTGGCTGCGACGACTGCACGGTGGTTTGTCCGCCGCGCGATACAATCGATACACGCATCCCCGTCGACCTCGAATGGCTGCTCAAAACCCCGGCGGCCCAGCTGCGCAAACTCATCAAAGGCAATGCCGTCTCGTATGCCGGAGTGACGCAACTGCGCAAAAATGCCGTGGTGGTTTTAAAAAAGAAAGAGTCCCCCCTTGCTGCCGACCTATTGGCTTGGGCGCTGAAAAACACAGGGAGCGACTTGATTCGCCAGCAGATTGAATTATGGTGAGCGCCGTTATAAGGAGAATGATGAAATTTATAGAACTAGCCGAAAAACGCTGTAGCATTCGCGGGTTCAAACCCGACCCGGTGCCCGAAGCGTTGCTGAACGAGATTCTGCAGGCGGGCAATCTTGCGCCCACCGCGAAAAACCTGCAACCCTTCCATTTTATTGTGGTTCGCGAGGCCGCAATGCTGGACGAACTGGCCAAGGCCTATCCGGCCCCTTTTTTCCGCGAGGCCCCGGTGGTGATCGTGGTTTGCGTGGAACCTTCCAAAGGCTGGGTTCGCGAGCGCCACGACGGGAAAAACTACTGCGAGGTCGATGCGGCGATTGCCATCGATCATATGACGCTGGCCGCGGCGGATCTAGGGTTGGGTTCCTGTTGGATCGGTGCGTATGATCCCGCAATGGTTTCGGCGGTGATGGGGCTTCCTGCGGATGTCGAACCGATCGCCCTGCTGCCCGTTGGCTATCCCTCCATGGACGGGCGCGAGAAGACTCGTAAAACGCTTGATGAACTGGTGCGGTATGAGCACTGGTAAGGTCATTGTTGGGGGAATCGGTGCAGCTTGGGGCGTGTTGGGATTGAGTCTGCTGTTTGGCAGTGCGCTCCATCGTCTCTATCCCTATGCGCAGGAATTGTGCGGCATGACCCTCGCTTGGATCCATTGGGTTGCGCTGGTTGCCAGCTTGGTCTTCATGGGCTATGCCGAGGGCTATAAAGGGTTTCACCTCAAGTTTTCGCCCCGCGTCGCCGCGCGCGCATTTTATCTAAAACAGAATCCCTCCTTTGCTCGCGTCCTGTTCGCCCCGCTCTTTTGCATGGGCTTCTTCCATGCCACCCGCAAGCGCAAGATGGTCTCCTACTGCCTGACGCTCATGATCGTCGGGTTGATTGTTTGGGTGAAGACCTTGGAACAACCTTGGCGCGGGATCGTCGACGCCGGCGTCGTGCTCGGCCTCGGGTGGGGGCTGGTTTCGATTTGGATCTTCGCGCTTCAAGCCTTTTTCGGAAAAGGGTTTAATGTGTCGCCCGAAACACCGGATGCGTAACGCTTCGACACGTCATAATCCCTTTTTATTTATATCATATATCATATATTTATAGGTTATTTAGCCCGATTTAGGGCTGTTTTATATCATATACGGATAATTTATCCCCATCAAACGCCGCCACGAACTGCGCAATATCGGTCTCGGTGCCGGGCTGTGGGTTCAGCGTTGCTGGCGATAGGCGCGCGGGGTGTGGCCCAGCTCTTTCTTGAAGATGCGGCTGAAGGCCTGGGGCGAGCCAAAGCCGGCTTCCTCGGCGATTTCGCCAATGGGCAGCTTGCTGGTGCGCAGCAGGGCCATGGCGCGGTTGAGCCGATAGTTCTGGATATAGCTGCCGAGGGGGATGCCGGCGGTTTGCTTGAAGAGGACGCGCAACCGCGATTCGGATAGCTTGAACTCCTCCGCCAAATCGGCAATGACGACGGTTTTTCCTTTCCACTCGGACATGCATCGGTTGATGTTGCGCAACAGGCTGTCGCGGGGTTCCGGCACCCGGTCCGAACGCATGGCCCATTGATCCTGCTTGAGCGAGAGCAGCGCCCGGAGCAGGGTGGCTTGCAGCTGTTCGTTTTGCAACTCGCCCTCCGACGGGCGCGTTTTGCAGCGCAGCCATTCGTCCAGCAACTCGTCGCGTGTTCGCAACGTGTGTTCGCTAGCATCGATCACGACGTTTCGCAGGGGTTCAAGGAAGGTCGTCGTGGCCAGTTCGAAGGTGCAGAACAACCATTTGAGGCGGGGTGATTCCAGTTGGCTGAAGTGATGGAACTGGTAGGGCAGGATCAGAAGCGATTGCTCGGGCTTGAGCGGCAACACGCGGTTGTTGACATGCACGTGCCCTTCGGTTTCGAGGTTGAAGACCAGCACGTGGCGGTGGTGCGACCGGTTTTGCAGGGCGGCTTGCTGGAGCTTGTCCTTGGTGGTTCGAAGGTAGAGCAGGATGTTGGTCGGCGTGGCGAACTGGGTATGCCCGATGCCTTTGAAATAATCCGAGGGCTCTTCCAGGGTGGGATAGGTATTCTTTTTTTCGTTCATGCGGCGAATTTGCCGGTTTTTCCAGCAGGAGTCAATATGGTTAAATAACAGTCAATATTGGCAATAGATTGATCTTTATGGAAATCGGCGTTTTATGCAGTATGTGCGTTTTAAATCTGAAGGAACAAACAAGTATGAACAAGGACGCATTGATCAAGCCGGAGCTGGATCCGGAATTCATTCCGGCAGTGCTCTGGAACAAAGACTATCGGGAAAAGGTGGCAGCTTCGGACGCACCGGTCGATGTCGAACTAGCCTTGGTGCGCCCCGACGATACGTGCTCGGTCTACACAACCCGTATCCTTCCGCTGGACGCGGAAAACGAAGAAACCACCCTCTACTATCTTGAGCGCATCATTAAATTCCTGCTCTGGCAGCGGGGCGGATGCAAAGTCATGGTGAGCGGTTGCGACCCGCTGGTGGAAAAGCTGTCGGCGATCTACTCGCCGGCTGGCGCGCGCGCCTTCGACTATGAATTCTTCGGCGAAAAGGTCTATGGCCACCCGTTGGGGTTTACGGCTTGCGCATCGTCGGAAATCCCTGCGTCGAACGAGCAGACCCTGCCGCTCGGCCGCCATCTGGACGGATGCCGAATTGGATTCGACCTAGGCGGAAGCGACCGCAAATGCGCGGCCGTTATCGATGGCAAGGTGGTCTTTTCCGAAGAGGTTGAATGGAACCCCTATTTTGAAAAAGACCCGACCTATCACATTGAAGGCATCAACGACACGCTGAAGCGGGCGGCGGCGCATCTGCCGCGCGTGGATGCGATTGGCGGCAGCTCGGCCGGCATCTACGTTAATAGCGAAGTTCGCGTGGCATCGCTTTTTCGCGGGGTTTCCCCAGGGGATTTTGAGGCGAAGGTGCGTCGCATTTTCTTCGACCTGAAAGAAAAGTGGGACAATATTCCTTTTGAAGTGGTGAACGATGGCGAGGTTGCGGCGCTGGCGGGATCGATGTCGATGAACGAAAACGCGGTGCTGGGGCTTTCGATGGGTACAAGCCAGGCGGTGGGCTATGTGACGCCCGACGGCAATATTACCCCGTGGCTCAACGAGCTGGCCTTTGCGCCGGTGGATTATCGCGAGAATGCCCCGGTGGATGAATGGTCGGGCGACGATGGATGTGGCGTGCAGTATTTCTCCCAACAGGCCGTTGCCCGATTGGCTCCGTTGGCGGGGATCGGACTGCCGGAAGGGATGCCGTTTGCCGAGCAGTTGGTCGAGGTTCAAAAATTGATGGCCGAGGGCGACGAGCGGGCGGTCAGGATCTATTCCACGATCGGAACCTATTTGGGCTATAGCATTGCGCATTATGCTGATTTTTATGAAATCCGTAAGATGCTTTTGCTGGGTCGGGTAACGAGTGGGCGGGGCGGCTCGATTGTTATTGAGAAGGCCCATGAGGTGCTCGATGCGCTGTTCCCTGAATTGGCGAAGGAAATTGAAATTACGACACCGAATGAGCAGGACAAGCGGCATGGCCAGGCGGTCGCCGCCGCGAGCCTGCCGATGATTGGAGGAAAATAGCAATGAACCCATATCTTTCGTTTGTTGAAGGAATCCAGAGCGGGATCGATGCCGCGCGAAACCTTGCGGTTTCGGGAATCGCGGAGCCGATAGAGTCGGATTCGAAAGTGCTGCTCTTTTCGCCGCACCCCGACGACGAGTGCATCATCGGACTGCTTCCGCTGCGGATGACGCGCGAGGCGAAGATGCAGGTGATCAATGTGCCCGTCACGTATGGCAGCAAGGTCGAACGGCAGGCCGGACGGGCGCAGGAACTGGACGATGCGTGCCGTTTTCTGGGTTGGGATATTCTAAACCATTCGGACGGATATGCCTCGTTGGAGGTGGATGATGTCGTTGCGATCCTGGAGCAGTTTCAGCCCGACGCCATCGTTATGCCGCATTCTGGCGATTGGAACTCCCGGCATATTTCCACCCATTTCATGGTGATGGATGCCTTGAAGAAGATGGATTCCGCTTTTACCTGCACGGTGGTGGAAACCGAGTTCTGGGGCGCGATGGACGATCCCAATCTGATGGTGGAGGCCGATGCGCAGACCGTGGCGGATCTTGTTGCGGCAACCTCGTTGCACACCGGGGAGGTGGCGCGCAATCCCTACCATCTGTTGCTTCCGGCGTGGATGCAGGACAATGTGCGCCGTGGCGGCGAGCTGGTGGGTGGGCAGGGTGGCGAGGTGCCGGACTTCCGCTTTGCCACATTGTATCGCCTCTCGAAATGGGCGGACGGTGAAATGCAGAAGCCGTACGAGGGTGGGCGCTATCTCGCGGCGGGAGAGGACCCCTCGACGCTTTTATCGAGTTAAACGGGAATTGTCCGTTGATTCCCCCGCTAGATTTTTATAAATCATGCTTTTTTCCCGGACGAGGAAGAGTCTGCTTCAAAATGACTAACCGAACCAAAGGAGAACAAATGAAAGTATCGTTTTACGGCCATACCCGGCAGTATCACAACATTAAGGAAGAGATCGACGGAAACATTGCCCGCGTACTGGAAAGCGGCAGCTATGTGATGGGCCCGATGGGCTCGGAGTTTGAAGCCCAAGCCTCTGGATATTTCGGTGCCAAGCACGCGATTGGCGTAGGCAATGGAACGGATGGCATGGACGAAACACAAATGTTGATTGATAACCTGCCGGATGCACCGGTTCTGTTTGGTTCCGATCTCCACAAGACCGAATACGGAGCGTAGGCAATGGAAGTCATTATCCGCCCAACCAAATTCGATGCCGCCACGCTGGCGGCTCGTCTGCTTGCCGAGGAAATCCGAAAGAAACCAGCGTCGGTCATTGGCTTGGCGACGGGGCGCACCATGGAGTGCGTCTATCCCAAGCTGGTGGACTTTCATCGGAACGAGGGGTTGGACTTTTCATTGGTCCGAACCTTCAACCTCGATGAATATATCGGATTGCCTCCCGAAGATAAAAACTCCTATTACCATTATATGAACCACCACCTGTTCGACCATGTGAACATCGACCCGCGGAACACCTTTCTGCCGGACGGCATGGCGGAGGATCTGGATCGGGAATGCTTGGAATACGAGCAGCATATTCGGGATGTGGGCGGAATCGATGTCCAGCTACTGGGGATCGGAAAATCAGGGCACATTGGTTTTAACGAATCGCTTTCGGCATTGAGGTCGCGTACCCGTGCCAAGGCCCTGACCCCCGTGACGATCCAGGAAAACTCCACCCTTTTCGACAATCCGGAGGATATGCCCCGACGGGCGATTACGATGGGCGTGGGAACCATTCTCGAGGCCAAAAAGATTATCCTTCTGGTGACGGGCGGTACCAAGGCGGAGATTTTGGCGAAAGCGGTCGAAGGGCCGATCACCTCGATGGTGTCGGCCTCGGCCATTCAACTCCATGGGAAGTGCCTGGTGATTTGCAGTGCCGATGCCGCCGAGCATCTCGAAGGAGCGGACTACTATAATTGGATTTTCGAGAACGAGCCGGAGTGGGAGTCCTATCGCTAATCCGGCAAAGGAAAATTTGAGAGGCAGCGAAACATCTAACCATTATTAGAGAACGCGTCATGAACGTAAACAGAAACGAATTTCTAGCAGCAGCGGCCCTCGCGGCCGGAACCCTTCCGATGGTTGGAATGGCGGCTCTCCGGGGGCGTCGGAACATGTGCGGTTATAGCGCAAAGCCGATTGATAAAATTAAAGTTGGTATTATCGGTTTGGGCATGCGCGGCGGCGCAGCGGTCAACCGACTTTCCAAAATCAAGGATGTTGAAATCGTGGCGCTTTGCGACCTGCGCGAAGGAAAGGTAGCGAATGCGCAAAAGACCCTGGCCAAGGCCGGGCGTCCGGCGGCCAAGGCCTTCTCCGGCACCGAAACGGCCTGGAAGAAACTGGTTGCGCTTGATCTTGATCTCGTCTATGTCGTCACCCCGTGGCGCTGGCACACGCCGATGTGCGTCTACGCCATGAAGAGCGGCAAGCACGCCTGCACCGAAGTGCCCGCAGCCGTAACGATCGAAGAGTGCTGGGAGTTGGTTGAGACTTCGGAGAAGACCGGCAAGCACTGCATGATGCTCGAAAACTGCTGCTACGACTTCTTTGAGCTGCAAACGCTCAACATGGTGCGGCAAGGGGTCTTCGGCGAGCTGACCCACGCGGAAGGGGCCTATATCCATGCGCTTTGTGAATTGATTACCCGCGAGAAAGGTGGCTACCAAGGCATGTGGCGTTTCCACCAGAACAACACGCATAATGGAAACCTCTATCCCACCCACGGGCTGGGTCCGGTCGCGCAATGCATGAATGTCAACCGCGGCAATCTGTTCTCCCACCTCGTGTCGATGCAGAGCCAGGAAGCGGCCTTCACCGAGTGGGCAAAAGAGAACGGGCGGAGTAAGTATGACGATCTCAAACACTATCGTGGCGATATGAACACGACCCTGATCAAATTGACCAAGGGACAGACGATCATGGTCCAGCACGACGTCAGCACCCCGCGTTCCTACAGCCGTATTCACCTGTTGCAGGGAAGCAAAGGCATGGCGCGCAAGTACCCGGCGGAGCGGATTGTGATCGACCACAAGGTGCAGGATCCCGGGTTGATGAAGGAAAAGTATGAGCATCCGCTCAGCCGCACCATGGGCGATATTGCCGTCAAGGTCGGTGGACATGGCGGCATGGACTTCATCATGGACTATCGCCTCATCTACAGCCTCAAGAACGGCCTGCCGCTCGACCAGGATGTGTACGACGCCGCCGCCTGGAGCTGTATTGTTCCTCTGGGTATCGCATCCGTTGCGAAGAAAAGCCGCACGGTGGAGATCCCGGATTTCACCCGCGGCGCGTGGAAAACCAACAAGCCGCTGGGCATTGTGAATGTCGACCCGGCCCGGCTGCCGGTCGTCGGTGCATAAAGAATTCGGGAGAAAAGAAGAATGGGGCAATTCAACGAGTTGGCTGCGGCATTCCAGTGCCAACTAGCCGATTTGCCGGCACGGTTGCACGACACCATCCCGAACTTCCACCATACCCGTTCGCGCTTCGACACCCTGATGCAGGCCACCATCGACTTCTTCCTCGGTAGGCAAGGGGAAGCTACCTTTACGGAATGAAGATCCGGAGGATCGTGGCATTCCCGTCGAGCGTGTAGGCGGGTAGGGCGGCGGGAACCAGGATGGATTCGCCGGCTTTGATGGTTTCACTTCCATCCTCCCATGAAAGCGTAGCTTCGCCTTCCGAGGCAAACAGGGCGTGGAACGATTTTCCCGTCAGTGGAACTTCATGCGGAGCGGAGATCAGGAGTTTTTCCAGGCAAAAGTATTTGCAGCGCAGGAGTTCCCATAGCTGGAGAGCCTTGGTGTCGGTTTTCAAGCTTGGTTCGGCCAGCGGGTTTTCGCGATCGTTCCAGTTGATGGCTTTGATGGCTTGCTCGATGTGCAGCTCGCGCGGCTTTCCGTCGTTGCCCATGCGCCCCCAGTCGTGGATGCGATAGGTGGTGTTCGAGTTTTGCTGGATCTCAAGGATGAGGCACCCCGCATCGATGGCGTGAACGCAACCGCCCCGCACAAATACAACGCTGCCGCTTTCAACCGGTACTGCCCGGATCGCCTCCCCGGTTGTGCCGTTTGCAATGGCGTGCCTGAAATCCGCCGTGGTGATGCCTTCCTTGAGTCCGCAATAAACCTGCGCCTTGTTGTCGCCCAATAGGTACCACGCTTCGGTTTTGGCATCGCCGCCATGCTCCATGGCGGTTGCATCGTCCGGATGGACCTGGACGCTTAGTTTTTGCTTTGCGTCGATCAGTTTGAGTAGCAGGGGAAACCGATTGCCTGCCACGCGGGTTCCCATGATCCCGGCGGGGTTGGCCTGCAGGATCTCGCGCAGGGCTTGGCCTGCAAACGGCCCGTTGGCAACCACGCTCATCCCTTCGTCGTGGTCGGCGATTTCCCACGATTCGGCATAGATGCCTTTCGGGAGGTTGCGATGGTAGGTTTCGGGGATGCGCGATCCGCCCCAGAGATAGTCCTTGTAGACGGGAATAAATTTCATCGGGTATGGGTTGCTTTTCATAGCCATGGATTAAAGAGATGATTTGGATTCAAATCAAACCTTGTTTATGGCTCAATCCGCCCCATGGAACAGCCACGGAAAAGCAAAGCCAACTCGGCCCGTTGGGATATGGACAAGGTTCGCTTCCATCTCGCTAAGCCGCTTGCACCCAATCGCGATATTCGCAGTATCGATGGCATCCTCAAGGATGTGATCGACGGTTTGGAGCAACCGCAATCTGAAAATATCCTGATCCTGCGCGATGCCTGGCCCGAGTTGGTTGGCGAGCAAATTGCCAAGCACAGCGCCCCTGGCTTTATCAAGGATTTTTCCTTGAACGTCTTTGTCGACCTTCCGGGCTGGATGCCCGAGCTCGAGCGCATCAAGCGGTTGCTGCTGCAAAAGCTGCAGGCCCAGTACCGAGAGCTTCGGATCCGAAGGCTAAACTTCCTGCTGGAGCACAAATAGCCCGGAGCATCCTAGAATTTATAGAGCAGGCTGGTGAGCAAGGCCTTGTCGTAGTAGCCCCGGTCGTCATAGTCGACATCCGTGTCGCGGTCGAGGCGGTATTCCAGCCGCAGAAAAACATCGCGAACCAGTTTGTTCTCCAGCCCGCTGGTGAAAACGAAGTGATATTTGTCCAGACCCCCCAAATGGGTGTATTTCTGGAATAGCGTGAGCGAATTGATCATCTGCCAACGAATGGACTCATCCATGATAAACTTTCCGCTTGCACCGGAATACTGGCTCTGGATGCGGTCGTACTGGTGGTAGCCCCCTCCCACCGAGGTGGAAAACTGGAACTTGGGGCGGTTGAACCAGTTGATTCCCAGTTCGGCCGTTTGAAGGTATTCGCTGTCAATGCCGCGGCGGAAGTCCTTTTGGTAGGCGGTTTTGGCGGTGGTATAGTATGTCTTGGTAAAGTCGTGCTGGTAGTTTTGGGTGAGGTTGAGGTAGTCGTCGTTTTTGCGCACGTCCGTGCGGCCATACCGATAGGTCCAGTTCCATCTCAGGTTGTTTCGCTCGCCTGTCCAATTTACGTTTCCGTATATCCGGTACGATTCGAACTCTTGATCCTGCTCGACCAAATTATCGCCGGAACGTTTCAAGGTATTGGATTCGCGCATGGCGATCGCCAATCCGGATTGGCCGACCCATTTATCTTTCACTGGAACGATCTCTAGGGGAGGCGGCGGAACTTGGAGGGAAGCCTGCGGCGCGACCACGGGTGCGGGCTCGGCAGGTTCAGGATCGGGGATGGCCTCGGTCGGGATGACGATTTCCCCAACGCCGGGTGCTTTAATCTTGATCTCGGCAATATCCTTTGTTTGCAGAGTGACGGAGCCTGCGGAATCCGATTTAAAGTATATGCGCACGTCGTCCTTCATCAGGATTTTCCCGGTCAGCGTATCGCCGTTTTCAAAAACAACCACATCCTGCGCAGGACTGGCCACCGCGCAGAGTGCAAGCATGAGATGGATGAGTGTTTTCTTCATTTATCGGTGCCTTTTTCTCTAAATTTCCGGGGACGCTATCGATTTGGCATGAGTGGGTCAACTCCACCAGACCGAAAAAAACGCCCTTGTTTGAAGGACGTTTCCCGACAAGCTTTTATGACACTGCCTACCGCGCGGGTGGGGCGTGGATGCAGGTCTTGTGCAACGCGTGCGCGGCTTCCATCCAAATTTCCGCAAAGGTCGGGTGGGCGTGGACGGTGTTGCCAAGCTCTTCGACCGTAAGCTCCTCGCGTACGGCGACGACCATTTCGCTGATCAGATCCGTGGCGTGCGGTCCCGCACATTGCGCACCGAGGATCCGGTCCGTCTTCGCATCGGCAATGATCTTCACAAAACCTTCGGTTTCGTTCGAGGCCAGCGCCTTCCCCATGCCTCGGAAATAAAACTTGCCGGTATTGATTTCCAATCCTTGCTCTTTGGCCTCGGCCACGGTGATGCCGACAAGCGCCACCTCCGGCGAGGTGAAGATCACGCCCGGAATGACGACTTCCTCGATTTTTTCATCGTCCTTTAGGGCGTGCTCGACGGCATAGAGCGCCTGCGAGGTCGCGGCGTGGGCCAGTTGCATCCGGCCTGATACATCGCCGATGCAGTAGATGCCGGGCACATTGGTGCGGCTGAGTTCATCGACGTCGATATAGCCCCGCTCGTTCACAGCCACTCCGGCGGCTTCGATCTTGAGTCCATCCGTCACCGGGCTGCGGCCAATGGCCACGAGCAGCATGTCGGCCTCTAGTTTTTGGTTGCCGGCCGTTGCGGTTACGCCATGGTCTGTCGCCGCAATGTTTTCCATGGCGGCACCGGTCAGGAGGGTCATGCCCAGCTCTTTTTCCATGTTTTTCTTCACGACCTGACGCACATCCTTGTCGAGCAGCATCAGCACATCGGCCAGCAGTTCGACCACCGTCACCTTTACGCCGAGGCCGGCCGCCATGCAGGCCAGTTCGCAGCCAATATAGCCGCCACCCAATACCAGCAAACTTTCGGGAAGCTCCTCTAGATCCAGGAAGGCGCGGCTTTCAACAATGCGCTCGTGAGCAGGGATAAAGTCCGGAACCGTCGAAGTCGATCCCGTGGCGATAATGATGTTCTTCCCGGTGATTTCCCTAGTCGATCCGTCATTGGATTTCACGGCAACGGTATTCGCGTTGCGGAACGATCCTTCGCCCTCGAAGACGGTTGCACCGTGGGCTTTCAGCAGGGAGCCGATACCGTTTTTAAGTGTGTCGACTACGCCATCCTTGCGTGTTTTCATGGCCGGATAATCAATTTCCGGTGTGCCGACGTTGATGCCGAAGGTGTCGGCATGCAGAATTTTCTGGTAGACCTCCGCGCCGGCAATCAGCGTTTTGGTGGGGATGCACCCACAGTTCAGGCAGGTGCCGCCCAGCCACTCGCGTTCAATGATGGCGGTCTTGGCTCCCAGTTGCGCCGCGCGAATCGCCGCCGGATATCCTCCTGGGCCGGCTCCGATAACAATGATGTCGAAATCCATGTTTTCGTCTTCCCAAATAAAGGTTGGAGTATTGGTGTTTTATTCCAATCGAGTCAACCGAAAGGCGTTTTCAACTATTGGAAAAGGCGTTTGAAGAAGCCCGGCCTGTCTTTTTCCAAATAGTGGATGATCTGCCTTCCGATGTCCGTGTTGTCGATAATTCCGCCAAAGGCTTCTGATCCCGGGCCGTACGCCAAAACCGGAACCATGGTGGCGGAATGCGTTTTGGTGGCGAAGGCGGTCTGGGATACGGTATTGCTTCCGACCGATCCGTCCAGCACGGCAAATCCGCCGGTCTCATGGTCGGCGGTTACGATAACGAGCGTGTTTCCGTCGTGCTTGGCAAAGTCGAGGCCCACGCCCACCGCATCATCGAAATCAAGGGTTTCGAGCAGGACATATTCCGCGTCGTTGGCGTGGCCGGCCCAGTCGATCTGCGACCCTTCCACCATCAGGAAAAAGCCCTTTTTGTTTTGTGCGAGCACCTGAATTGCTTTCCGGGTCATGGCGGCGAGTTCGATGCGCTTCTCCGAAACTTTGGGCAAGCCGTTGTCCGCGAAAAGCCCCGCCACGCGATTCGGGGTTCCCAAGGCTTTGAATTCCTCTTCCGTGGTGACCACCGTCATCCAGCTTTCCAAGGTTTCGAGCACGTTCTTGTCGTCCTTGCGCATGCTGCCTTCCACCGATTGGGGGATGAAGAACGCGTGTCCGCCTCCGAAAAGGACTTCGATCTCCTGGGCGGCGAGTTGCTCTGCGATTTCGGCCTGCATGCCGCGTTTTGGAACATGCGCTCCGAAGGAGGCCGGCGTGGCATGGGTGATGGCGCTGGTGGCCACCAGCCCAGTCGATTTGCCTTGTTCCTCCGCCACTTCCAGTGCGGTTTTCAGCGGGGAGCCTTCCGGGGTCTGGGCAATCGTGCCCTTGGTGGTTTTGTGCCCCGTGGCCAGCGCCGTGCCTGCGGCGGCAGAGTCGGTCACCATCCGGTCGATGCAGTGGGTGGTGGCAAGTCCGCCCACTGTGCAACGCTCCATCTGCAGCTCTCCCTTTACATATTTGGCGGCTGAAAGCTGGCTCGCACCCATGCCGTCGCCAATGAACAGGATAATGTTCTTGGGGGTGGCGGCAGCATGAATCGTTAACACCACTACCGTGGAAAAAATCAAGCAAACATGTTTTATGCCCATGGAAAGCTCCTTTTAATTAAGCGCGCAAACATAGGGATATCCACGGCAAAAGAAAGCTTTTTTGGGAAGGCACCTGATCTGCCTGTAGGGCTGGGTCCGCCGTGCGGATCTCGGGCAGCCCTACACCCGCTCAAGCACAAAGCCGGTGCGGGCGGGGATGTAGATGTTGATTTGGTGGCGGGTGATGCCGTTATCCTGGAATTCAAAGGTTTGGAAGATCTGCTCTCCCTGGACGCTGTCGTGCCCGCCGAATTCAGGGGCGTCGGTGTTGAGGATCAACCGGTATTTTCCGGGAGGAACGTCGATGGGGTAGTCGGTGAACGATTTGGAGGGGTGGAAGTTGAAGCAGAAGGTCAGGCCGTGGTGCTCGTAGGCCATGAATTTGTCGCCTTCGTTGATGAGCCGCTGCTGGACGGGCTCGCTGCCGATGATGCCGTGCTCGCGGACGAGGTTGACCATGGCTTGGTCGAAGTCGGCGAGGGCGTGGAATTTGAGCTTCGGGTTGTCCCGCAAGTTCCATTGGCGGCGGGCGTAGTGGTGCGACCAGTTGTTGCCTTCGCGCGGGAAATCGATCCATTCGGGGTGGCCGAACTCGTTGCCCATGAAGTTGAGGTAGCCATGCGCCGCCGCGCCGATGGTGGCGAGGCGCGCCATCTTGTGCAGGGCGATGCCGCGGTCGACCACGAGATCGTGGGTGTCGATCTCCATGGAATAGTACATGGCGGCATCGATGAGCTCAAAGATGAAGGTCTTGCCGCCAACGAGTGCTTGGTCGTGCGATTCGACATAGCTGATGACCTGTTCGTCGGCGCGATGGTTGGTCAGTTCGTGGTAGAGCCCGCCCATGTGCCAGTTTTCATCGGGGATGTCGTTGGATAGCTTGAACCAGAGATCCGGGACGCCCATGGAGAGACGGTAGTCGAACCCGCAACCGCCTTCGTCGGCAGGAGCGACGAGGCCGGGCATGCCGGAGACGTCTTCGGCGATGGTGATGGCGGCGGGGCGGATTTTGTGGATGAGCTGGTTCGCGAGCGCGAGGTAGGCGAAGGCGTCGAGGTCGACGGAGCCGTCGAAATAGCAGGAGTAGTCGGTGAAGGCGGTGCCAAGGCCGCGGTGGTGGTAGAGCATGCTGGTGACGCCGTCGAAGCGGAAGCCGTCGAAGTTGAATTCGTCGAGCCAGTAGCGGGCGTTGGAGAGGAGGAAGTGGAGGACTTCGGGCTTGGCGTAGTCGAAGCAGCGCGAATCCCACGCGTCGTGGTCGCCGCGGTCGCCTTCGTGGAAATATTGGTAGAGTGTGCCGTCGAAGCAGGAGATGCCTTCCTCTTCGTTCTTCACGGCGTGCGAGTGGACGAGATCCATAATCACGGCGATGCCGGCTTCGTGGCAGGCATCGATGAGTTCCTTGAGTTCCTCGGGTGTGCCGAAGCGCGACGAGGCGGCGAAAAAATTGGAGACGTGGTAGCCGAACGAGCCGTAGTAGGGGTGTTCCATGATGCCCATGAGCTGGATGGTGTTGTAGCCCATCTTGACGACGCGAGGCAGGATCTTCTCCTTGTATTCGAGGTAGGAACCGACCTTGGCTTCCTCCTGCGCCATGCCGACGTGCGATTCGTAGACGAGCGGTGCGCCGACCGGTTTGGCGGGGTTTGGGAATTTCCAGACATAGGAAGTTTCCGGACGCCAGACCTGCGCCGTAAAAACATGGGTTTCGTGATCCTGCACAGCGCGGCGGGTATAGGCGGGCAGGCGGTCGCCTTCGCCGCCGGGCCAATGGATGTGCAGCTTGTAGTGGTCGCCATGCGCCATCATTTCGGCGGGCAGTTCGATCTCCCACACGCCGTGCCCGTCGCCATAGTTAAGCGCGTAGGCGGCGGTCTGCTGCCAGCCGGAAAAGTCGCCGACAAGATAGATGGCGGTGGCGTTGGGCGCCCATTCGCGGAAGATCCATTTTCCTTCGCGGAAGTGCAACCCGTAGTATTCATGCGCATTCGCGAACTCGTCGAGCGATATGCTCCTGCCGGTCAGGTGGTTTTCCACATACCGGATATGGTCGGCGCGGTGCCGCAACTGCCCAAGGAACGGCTCCAGATAGGGGTCGTCGGAAAGCTTTGCGAGATGGAGGTTTCTCATGGATTCACCTGGTTTATTTTTCAAAAACTTCGTCGACAAGCGGGCGGTTGAGCATTTGTTGGTAGATATCGATGTAGGCCTGCGCCGTTACGGCATGGTTGAAGCGTTTTTTGCTCTCCCGCATGATTCGGCCAATCTGCGTTCCGCGCGTGTGATCGTCGATGCGGTAGAAGTCCATCGCCCGGTCGATGGCCCAGGCGAGGCCGCCGGAGTCGTAGCTCTCGAACAGGAATCCGTTGCCGGTGTTTTCCGCGATGTCGACGTTGGCGATGGTGTCGTGCAGTCCGCCCGTGTCGTGGGCGATGGGTAGCGAGCCGTAGATCGAACTCGTCATTTGCGGCAGGCCGCAGGGTTCGAACAGAGAAGGCATCAGCAGGAAGTCGGAGGCGGCAAAGCCAATGTGCGAGAGGTCTTCTTCAAAGTTGCAGACCGCAACGCGCTTGTAGAGATCGTGTTGGTAGGCGATGTCGTGAAACACCTGCTGGTAGGCGCCGTTTGCCACGAAGACGACCTGCAGGTTTTCGTTCCAGTATTTGTCGATGGTTTGGTAGAGGATTTCCGCGAGGAGCTGACAGCCCTTCTGCACGGGGTCGAGGCGCGAGGGCCAGAAGAACATCGGCGCGTCGGGATTCACGTCTAGTCCGAGGCGTTCCTGCAGGTGTACCTTGTTGTTGCGCTTGGCGGCGAAGTGGTCGGCGATGCCGTAGCGCTCGACCAGGTATTCGTCGGTTCCTGGATCGCACGAGGCGTCGGGCGAGTTGAGAATACCCGAGGCGCAGCCCGAATGGTATTTGCTCGCGATCTCGTACTGGATGTTGCCCGGCACAAAGTCGTGCTGGTTGTCGACGATCTCCCGCATGAAGGTCGGGCTGACGGTGTTGATGAAGTGCGAGCTGAAGACGCCGCTGCAAAGGAGGTCGATCGGGTTGGTGTCGCGGCTTTCCTCGTAGTTGTAGGGCGGCCAGCTGTAGAACAGGTTGCTCCAGAATTCCGCAGCGTCGATCCCCGCGTCCTCGATGGTGGCGAGCGTCGCCTTGATGGTGTGGATGTTGTGGAAGGTAAAGAGGCTGGGGATGCCGAGCATGCGCGCTTCGCCGGGGATGAGTCCGGTCATCCAGTCGTTGCAGTGGATGAGGTCGGGCTTCACGGTCGGGATAATGTTGTTGATGACCTCGCGCTGGAAGGCGAGCGCGATTTTCAGGTCGGTCTGCTCGGAATTGCTGTAGACATGGTCCTGGTAGTAGAAGATGCGGTCCTCGGCCAGATGGATGCGGTCGTCGGGCAGCTTGCTTTTGTAGATGAGCAGCTCGTCGTTGATGAAGCCGCCGATGTCGACGTGGAACATCTTGCGGTAGTGCGGCAGGGCAACGTGCACATCCGCTCCGAGCTCGTAGAGCGCCGACACCAGCGAGGCCGAAACATCCGCCAGACCGCCCGCCTTCGCCGAAAGCTTGTTGGTCATGTTCCCCATGCCGTCTGGCAGGTAGGTGATCTCCGGCGTGACGATGAGGATGCGGGGACTCTTTTGTTTCACTTTCTTTGCGGCCATTATGCGGATTCCTTTCGCGTCTGCCGATCAAATCAATCGGTAGTGGAATTGACAAGGTTATTGTATCGCATAAGCGGATTTGTGCGAGGATATGTAAATCTTTAAATTTATGCTTGAGCTTCCTCATGCAAAGCATAACCATGTTCTCGTGATATCGATTAAGTTAGAAGGGGGAAGTGTGAAGGCCAGAATTCTATTCGTTGCACTGAT
>CBDVCB010000050.1:0-20781 GCA_965372395.1 uncultured bacterium | reverse complement strand
CCTCGATGGATTGGGGGAACATGCCGTAGAGCGCCCGCGGCGTTGATGCGTGGACCAGGACCCCGCAGTTTCCGGGCTTCGCGGAAAAACGGTATTGAACCTCGAGGCGATAGTCCTGATAGACCGCATCGCTGATGAGGTGGCCCTTGGGGGTTCCCAGACTGACGAGCAGGCCATCGCGCACGATGAACGGACTTTTCAGATTCGGATCCTTATCCATCTTGGGAACATCCACATGCCAACCCCGCAAGTCCGTTCCATTAAAGAGGGATTCGGATTCACGCTGGGACTCCGACATACAGGATAGTGCGACCATGGCCGCCAGGAATGCGATGATAAATCTTTTCATGCTTTTGTCTCTGTTGCTTGAGCGGTTTTATTTCTCAATGACGACGCGGAAGCCGGTATTGTATGCCTGCTGCCACGGGGGATAGCCAATGCGAAAGGCGGAGGAGGCGCGGGGTTGCCGATCTTTCCACGAGCCGCCGCGCACGACCTTGCGGCCTTCGTCGTAGTCGGAGCGGGTCCATTCGCAGGCATTGCCGTGCATGTCGTGCAGTCCCCATGGATTGGGCTGGTAGCTACCGACATCGGCGAGGTGCAGGACGCCATCGTCGAAGCGGGCGTCTTTCAGCTCGTAGTTCCATTCGGGCGGCGGATTCTTGAAGGGCTTCGGATTGACTCCATGTACCGCCAGCTCAATGAGCGTGGCATCGGCGAGGTTGGCGAATTCAGAAAAGTCGGTGTCTTTTCCTCCGAACCACAGTAGCGAATCGGTACCGGCGCGGCAGGCCCATTCCCACTGCTCTTCGGAGGGAAGGGTCACCTTCTTTTCGATTTTTTTCGAGAGCCATTCGCAGTATTCGAGCGCATCGTTGCATGGCACGCGAATGGCCGGAAAGTTTGGCTCGTTCATGTAGTAGCCGCGGTTGACCTGATCCTTGAAGTGCATGTCGTAGACCCCGTTTTTGTGGCCGGGCTTGAACGCCCGGTACTGGGCGAGCGTGACTTCGGTGGTGCCCATCCAAAACGGCTTTTCAATCTCCACCGCCTTCATCGGTTCGGTTTCCGAACCCATGGCATATTTCCCGGCGGGGATGTAGGCAAAGTCCATTTTCTGTCCGCCACCGAGATCCACGGACACCGGCTTTTTCCCTTGCTGCATCTTCGCAGCCTTTGCCGGGGCGATGGGCCAGCCAGCCACCTCGACGGGCGCGGGGTTCGGGGACGGCTTCGCGGGCTTTACGAATTTGGCGGGGGTGTAGGGGTTGAGAATCGCCTCGGGATCCACATCGACGTTGGCGTATAGTTTGCGCAGATCGGCGCGGCGCTCCATCGTGGCGGCGGATTTTTTCGCGGCGCCCAGATTGCCAATCGGTGCCTCGGCCCACGAGCCGTGCTTCGGTACGTTCATGTCGATCCAGGTGATGATCCGATCCCATGCCTCGGCATCAAGCCGGACGTTGTGGTGGCCTTTTTCCAGCATTTGGACCAGCTCGCTTGTGTTGGCGTGGAATTCGAGCGGCGTGAGCAGATGGTAGTCGCCCTCGGGACCGTTGCGGCGGACGTAGGGGTGCAGTGCGCCGTAGCTATCCTGGCTGTGGCGGAAGTCGGGCCGGTTTTCCTTCCCTTCATGGCAGCCGACGCAATATCGGTCGAGCACGGGCTGCACCTCGCGCTCGAAGCTAAAGCCGCGCGGCTCGCCATGCCACGGAACAAGCGGCTGGGGTTGCTGGCGGGAGGCCATCGTGCGGCGACTGATCGGCGAGGAGTTTTGCGATTCGTGGCAACCGACGCACGAGACGATTTCGCCGGGCATTCCAACGGTCCACGAGCGCATCAGCTGGAGCGCCTTGCCGTCCCCATCGAGCGGAAGAAAGGCGATCGGCGTGTTGGCGGGCGCCTTGAAAATAACGGAGCCGTCTTCGTTGACGGGCACGGTTCCAAGCACGATGCGCACGTCCCACGGGCCTTCGAAACCGATGATGTAGTGGCCGCCGCGCTTGCGCGGGGCATATTCGTATTTATGCACCCGCAGCGCCTTGACGGTTCCGCGCGGCACCCCGGCGAGCCCGGGGCCGGAATAGATGTCCTGGATGTAGAAGGTGGCATCGGTCTCGCCTTCCCGCGCACGGTCGGGAAGAATGGTCGGCACGGGACTCTTTTTGAGCGGGATGGCTTCGAGCAGGGAGCCCTCCGGAATCTCCTTGATCTTCACCACGTTGTCGAAGGTGTCGACGAGGTAGAGGCCGAAATCCTGCCTATCGAAGCTCATGGAAACCAGGTGGTAGTTTTCGTCCAGCGGCCACGGGTGCAGGAAGAGCGGGTTGGAACCCGACACCAGCCTATCCTTGATGAGCGGCTCGACTTTTTTGCCGCGCCCTGGAATCCGCTGAATGGCGCCGTCGGCTTCGGTGCGCCCTTTGGCGTTGTCGAACAGGGTGAGTTCGCCCATGCGCCGTTCGCCATGATGGCCGGTGACGATGCCGATGAACTTGCTGGACGATCCCGGGATGGGCCGGGCGTAGAAGAGCGAGTTGGGCCAGTAGGAGTTGCTGCCGTAGAATTCACCCTGGTTGGTTCCATCCGGGTTCATGCTCATGAGCACGCGGCTAAAATAGTGGGCGGAGTCGGTGTATTCCCACCGCAGGTAGAGAATGCGTCCGTTGGGCAGCACGGTCGGGCACCAGTTGCTATCCTGGTCGAAGGTCAGGCGGCGGATCTTGCCGGTTTCCGGGTCCATCAGATGCAGGTTGGCCACGATGTCGTTTCCACTGACACAGGGGACGCCTTGGAACCCGCTGCTGGAGGCCATGATAATGCGCCCGTCGGGAAGATAGCACGATTCGTAGTAGTCGATGTCCGGGCAATCGTCGGGCGTGACCTGCCGGGGTGTGCCCTGGAGCTTCCCGGTTGCCGGATCGATCTCCGCCTCGAACACGGCCCATGCCCCGTTTTCCCCGACGGAGGAATACATGATCCGCTTGCCGTCAAAATCCAGATCCACATCGCCGATGTAGGCCTGGTTCTTTGGCTGCAGAATCCGCTTGAGCTTTCCGGTCTTCAGCGACAGTACCGCCAATTGGTTCTTGTGCTTGTTTTTTCCGATGCTTGAATTGCTCTGCCAGTTGGCGGGCAGGCGGGCGTTGATGTTGCCGGTGTGCACGACAACCAGAATCTTGTCAAAATCAATCAGCGGGTTGGCCAGCAGCGCCTCGCGCCGCAGCGCGGCCAGCGCTTTTTCATCGCCACTGCGCTCGATTTTTTTCAGCCGCTGGAGAAACGCCCGTCCCTTCGGGTATTGCTTGCCGTAGGTGGCCATCAGATCGGTGATGGCCAGCCGAAGCGATTCCACCGTGCCACAATTAAAATCCGCAGACTTGGCGGACTTCCCTTTCTTCTTTCCAGAGGCCTTTTCTTCCTTCGAGAATACCGAGAGGGAGAGGCCGAGGCAAAAAACAACCATTAGGCCGATATATCTGGATTGAACTGTTCTCATTTCATTTTCCTGCTGTTTTTCCCTATCGGAAGATCTCAAATTCATGCGGGTTTCCCGGTATATCGAGAATCTGCATGCTACCCATGTTATAAGGGGACGTTGCCGGGGGCATTTTCCAGACGACCTTTTTGTCCGGAGTGATCTCAAAAGCCTTCGGGGCTTCGCCGTTTTCCAGACCAATGGCCTTGCCGTGCTTTACATTCGTGACAATGGTATTCCCGCTCGGCAGCCGCTGCAGGCCACAAACCATTTGGACTCGCAGACCCAATGCCTCGATATCCTGCCCGGTCAATTCCCATACCTTGTCGCCATTGGGGTTGTATTCAACCACGAGGCCATGATCGGCCGTTTCGTGACCGGCGGAAACGAGCGTGTTGCCATTCGGTAGGCGTATGGCAACATAGATCCCACACGGAAAGGTTCTGATCAACTTCCCGCTGTCATCCCACTCATACGAATGTCCACCCGGAAGGGTTTTCCCCTCATGGGTTGCGGACTTCATCAGCGTTCCCAGATAGGTGTTTTGCGGTGTTTTCCGAACTTGCCTCAACGCATGGTGCTTGTCTTTCGCCGCATCCGCCACCCGGATCCGTTTCAACTCCTTCCCGGCCTGATCGATTTCCACCATCCAAAGGCCGTCCTTGGCGCACTCCCCCAGCAAGAATCCGCCATGCGGCAGCGGCTGGCAGGAATGGTTGTCGTGCTGGTCGGGTGCAAGGTATTCCCACAGCTTCTCTTTGTTCCCATTCAGCCGGATCACACCTGCGGTCTTTTGCTTTCGTCTTGAAAAGCTGAACACGATCCCGCCGCCGGGAAGCACCCAGCCGTCGCTAAGCTCACCCTTCGAGTTCAAGCGCCACGTCCGGTTAAACTGCTCGTCATATAGGGCCGGGCCGCCGCTCAGCCATCCGCAAACAAAAACCCGATGCCGAATCGAACCCGCCGCCCGCGCGGAAGCCCCGCAGGAAAGCAGACCCGCCGCAGCAAATCCGAATAAAGAATCTCGGCGTGTGTACGTCATGGAAACCTCCTATTCGACGGCCTTGCCATAAGCAGTGCGGAGAAAAACCGTAACCCACCCGAAGAGCTGACCCACCACGCAGGAGATTAGAATGAGCGGAACGGAAACCTTGTAGTCTCCCTCGGCAATCGTGTTGTACCCAAAGAAGCAGGCCGCACCAATAAACCAACCCGGAATCCAATCCAAAGCCGGAACCTTTTCGAAAAGGATCACACAGAAGGCAATCAGGCCGACCGCAACAGGAAAACCAATCTCCGCGCCGAAATGCCCCGAAAGGAACTGGCCCAACTCGATAATCATGATGGAGGCAACCACACCGGCCACCCAGCAACCTATCGCCTTCAAGCCACCCTTGATCGTGCATCCATTCAAAAAATAGCAGGCCCAGGCCGCAAATCCAACCCATGCGGAAAACTGCGCGATTTTAATGTCCGCAAACTGCATCAAGGCCGCCAAAACCGCAATAATCCCCGCGTGCGGCAAAAACTTGATCATCTTCATAACTGCTCCTTATCCTCTTTTCAGGTCGTTGAACTTTTCGAACCCCTCTTCCGGGGTCAACCCATCGTGCACCACGCCGCCGACGGCTTGGATCATCGCAACCGGATCGTCGGACTGGAAGACATTGCGTCCCATGTCCACCCCGGCCGCTCCGCACTGGATGGCCTTGTAGCACAGATCGAGGGCTTCGAGCTCGGGCAGCTTCTTGCCCCCGGCAATCACGATCGGAACCGGGCAGCAGGCCACCACGTTTTCGAAGCCTTCGGTGTAGTAGGTCTTCACGATGCTCGCACCGTTCTCCGCGCAGATGCGGGACGCCAAACCAAAGTAGCGCGCGTCACGCGCCATATCCTTGCCAACCGCCGTCACACCCATCACCGGCATGCCGAATTTTTCGGCCTGATCCACCAGATTATAGAGGTTGGCCACGGTCTTGGCCTCCGTGGCCGGATCGCCGATCGCGAGCATGATTGCCATGGCCGAAGCATTCAGTGCCACGGCATTCTGCACGTCCATCACCACATTGTGGTTCAGCTCCGTCAGGATCGACGTACCCGCATCGGAGCGCAGGCAAATCGGCTTTTTGAATGTCGGCGGAATGCACGACTTGATAACCCCGCGCGAAGCCATCAAGCAATCCGCATGCGGGGCCAACGGAAGAATGCTCAGGTCAATCCGTTCCACGCCGGACGTCGGCCCCATGATGAATCCGTGGTCGAACGCCAGCATAACGCTTTTGCCCGTGTCCGGTCGGAATATGCGGGACATGCGATCCTTCAATCCCCACACATTGTGATCGCAACCCTTCAAAAAGAACCCGCTCTGTTCGACCGGCTTGTCCAGCCCAAAATCATTTCCATCCCTCAAATCATCCAAATCTGCCATTTTCTTCTCCTTGGTTTCTTATATTCATTGCTCTTCAAACCGCATCCCATCATACGCGGTTTTCAACAGAATAATTTTGGACAGAATAATTTCCTGTTCTTCCGTAGCCATGAATCATTCTGTCCAAAATTATTCTGTTTAATCCCCTATTGCAGAGTACCCACGGCGCTTGCGAAGGCCTTGAACATATAGGCCATCGAGGTTGCCCCGGCATCCGCATGGCCAATCACACGCTCCCCGAGATTGCGGGCGCGGCCAAACCTGGCCACCATCGCAACGGTTTTTCCCACGCCTTCGGCGGCGGCATCCGCCGCTTTTTCAAACATGGGAGCCAGCCCCTCCGAAGCGTTTTCCTCCAAGCAGGCCACGGCCGGAATCAGCGCGTCCATCAGGGTCTTGTCACCGACATCGGCCTTGGTTTGCTGGCGGACATTCGCCAGCCCGGCGGCAAACATGGCGGCAACTTCGGCCGTCGAAAGTTCGTTGCCTTCCACGCCGTCCCCCATGCCGAGGAACAGCGCGCCGATCAAAGTACTGGTCGAGCCGCACGATTCGGTCATCGCGGCAAAGCCCATATCGTTAAGTGCCTGCTTTAACTCGGTGCCTTGCTGCGCGGTGCGATCAATGGCACCCATGGCTTGGCAGATGGCCGTGCCATGGTCGCCGTCGCCCGTTGCTGCGTCAAGTGCCGAGAGTTCGTCGGAATGCTCAGTGACCGCCGCCAATGCGGCGGCGGTCATCTGCTTTAGAGTTTCGATGGTGAACATATCATGCAGTCCAGTACGGCGCTTTAGCCGGAGCCTTCAGGTTCTGGGCGTGGTCGTCGTCAAGTTTGCAGAGGATCATCTGGAAGCCGCCCATTTCCTGCACCGTCAGCAATTCGCCGATCAGGCCCGGCACCAGCTCGACCCCGTTCTTTTCGAGAACCTGATAGGCCCGGCGGTAGACCAGGTTCATTTCCATCAGCGTGGTTGCGCCGACGCCGTTGATGATCAGAAACGCCTTGTCGCCCGACCCGACACCCGTCGCTTTCATCAGCGGGGCAATCATCCGCTCTGCGGTCTCGTCAGCCGTCAACACCTTCGAACGCCCGCCCCCGGCTTCGCCGTGCTGGCCCATCCCGATTTCCATCTCGTCATCGGGAAGGTCGGAGATCGGCTGTCCGGTCTGCGGATGCGTGCAGTTGGTCATGGCCACCGCCAGCGTCGCCATCTGGTCGTGGAAGCGCTCGGCGATTTCATGAACTTCGGCCAACGACTTGCCCTGCTCGGCCGCCGCACCCGCCACTTTGTAAAGCGGGACGCATCCGCCCAGTCCGCGGCGGTCTTCGGCCGGGGTGTCGATTCCGGCGCTAATATCCTCATGCGTGAGCAGCATTTTCACTTTGATGCCAGCACGCTCGGCCAGCTGCATCGCCATGTTGGCGCTCATTACATCGCCGGCATGGTTCAGCACCACCAGCAGGATTCCGGCGTCGCGCTGGAACATCTGCAAGGCTTCGAATACCTTGGGTGCGCCCGGCGCTGCGAAAATATCACCCGCCACGCTGGCATCCAGCATGCCTTCGCCCACAAAGCCACTGACGGCTGGCTCGTGCCCGGTTCCGCCCATGCTGATGATCGCCACCTGGTCTTCCGGCTTGGCGTCTGCGCGGACAACGATCTTGTTGTTTACCAGCTTAACCTTGTCCTTGTAGGCGAGGCAGTAGCCTTCCAGCAGTTCGGCGGTCAGATTTTCGGGATTGTTAATAAATTTTTTCATCATGGTCGTATTCTCCTTGTCTACATTTCCTGCATGAATTCAACGGGCGCGCCGTCTTCCAGAATAAAGGCCACTTGAAGCCCCTCCATCGGGGAGAACGGCTCGATCAAAACCTCCTGCCCCTCCAGCGCCTTGCCCATGTCGTCCACCATGTAGGCGACGTGCGCGACGGTCTGCAACTGCTCCGGCATGGGCGATCCCTCCTCGAAGCGGAGCCACTCGATTTTGTTTTCGCTCGCCGCGAAGTCGGTGACGTAGAGCTTGGCGTCCTCCAGGTGGATTTCGCCCTCGCGCACGACACTGCTTGGAATTCCAATATGACTGAACTCTTTCATCTTATTTCCCCTGTGTTAGTTGCTTCTACACTGCCCTACCGAATTTGTTTAACCACGAAATACACCAAATACACGAAACCTGTCCTGAGAATCCGTTTCGTGTGATTCGTGTATTTCGTGGTTCAAAATCTACTGCACGCCGGTGTTCTTGAACTCCATGCCGGGTTTGCTGAACATGACATGGTTATGATACGTGGCCACTTCGGTCACAATGGCCCCGTCCTTCCCCGCCATTTGGCCATGCCAGGATTCGGGATCGGCCATGACATACATCTGGTTCGTTTTTGCATCGCGCTTCGCGATGTATTTGGACTTGAACCAGTCCTCGCCATATCCCCACGGACGCTTTTCTTCCGGCCACTCGCTAATCAGGACTTCGTCCCCGTGCTTGTATTCGCCGAAAAAGTAGACCTCGCCATAGCGCACCTGCCAGGCCTCCATCTTGGGGGCATATTCCTCCGCGCCGCCAATATGGCGATGCTCCGGCAAGGTCTGTCCCGGCAGAAGATAGATTTCGTGGAGCAGGTAGCCAAACCTGTCGTCTTTGTACTTGCCCGCATACTGGCCTGCACCCGCTGTCTTGTATTCACCCTTTTCGTTAATCCAGAAAATGCCGCCCATTCCCAGCGCCATGACATCGCCTTGGTTGAAATCGCACACCCAGAAATCGTCGCCCTTCAAGATATCCGGAATCGGATAGTCAAAACGCTCCATCATATCGAAATAGGCCTGCTTAACCTGATCGACGCTTAATGCGCCGTTTGCATAAAAATTGTTTCCATCCACTTTTTCAGCCTCCGCTCCTGATTGTTGAACCGAACGTGTTGCACAGCCCTGCAGCAGCATCCCCGCGCAAAGCGCCATTGCTCCCGTAACCCACCGTTGTCCCTGTACGCCTGCCCTCATTGACATTCCTCCTTGCTTTGTTTATATATGAAACACGTTTATATAAATCAAATCCAACGACCCGTGTAAAGGAAAACGATGCAATCAAATCCACACGCTCCAGCGAACCTTTTCAACAAAATCATGCTGGCCACAGCCATGCAGGTTTCGGTTTCGGGCTATTCCAACGGAAGCCTCGAACTGACGGCGCCGCTTCGGCCCAACATCAACGATAAACCTAAAAAATGCAGTTGAATTTATCAAATGAGCAACAGCTGAGTTCCGTCGGAAACCGGCAGCAGATGAACGTCTTTCAAGAAATTCTGGAAGGCTTTTTTTAGGACGCATGCCCATTTCTCTTCGGGTTTCAACTGCGGCGCAGTTGAAACCGCAGTCAGAAAGGTCGATATTTTCTCGAAAATCAGCCCGGTTTCCCGAGCGTGTTTGCCGCTCATGCTCAGGTGGAGCAGTCGCTTGCCGCCGGATTTTGCGAGACAGCCGATAACGTTTTGCAGCATGGGGCGCGAGGTGATTGCCTCCATGTGTTCGGAGGGGTCGGCTAGGCGGCAAAAGATGTTCCACCAGTTGAAGACGAGGGCGATGATTCCGGCCATGATTCGCGTGGGTTTGAGCGAGTGGGTGGTGAACCCTCCCCATCCCCATTGGTTCTTGAGTTCATCGAACACGTTTTCGCAGTCGCCGCGGTCGCGGTAGAGCTGGCCGATGGTTCGAAGGTCGTAGTCGAGGCTGGTCACGAGAATGCTCCAGTCGTAGTGCGGCATGGCTTCCTCTTCCACAAATTCGAATTCATCCTGAAGTCCGGGTTGCTTCAACGCCCGGGTGGAGGGGGAGCTCTTTTTTGGACGGCGCAACAGCACGACCCGCCGTGAATGGCTCCAGCCGGAAAGCCTGAGCCGCGTTTCGGTGGCTTGCCATCCGTTCCCGGCATCCTCCCATTGGGTTCCCGCCTTGGAGAGGTCCAGGCACAGCTGCTTGATGGATTTGCTCTTGCGTATCTTGAAAAGATAGTCTGCTCCCCGCTCTTCGCACCCGTGCATGGTTCCTTCGTTGCCGTAGGCGATGTCGCCCCGGACAAAAGTGGGGTGCAGGCGCGGCGGGAGGGAGTCGAGTATCCTCCACAACCCCGGGTGCGAATAGCATCCGGCGGTCTGCTTGCCGGGCAGCACATCCACGTCCATGACCAGCCGCGCAGTGCCAACCATGTAGGTGTGGTAGCAGTAGGACGGGCGTCCCGGCTTGTGCGGATTGTAGCCGACTTCGGCTCCCTCCTGCGACCCGTAGACCGTCTTCACCGTTGCATCGATGTCGAGCACGTAGGCGTGCTGGAGAAGAGGTTCGGTTTTATGCAGCAAGTGGGCATGGATCCACTCCTCGCTCTTTTCCTCGTCCATCTTCTTGAGTCCCCGCGAAAGCGAATCATGCGAGACGATCTTGGACAACCCCAGCAACCCGGGCGCAACCTCGTCGCCATAGAGCGCCGACGAATGGCAATATCGCCTATGGCCGCTCAAGACGGAAAGCACGATGGTTCCGAGCACGTCTTTGATCTTTGGGGCATTGTTGCTCGAATAGGCAAGCGGGCAATCCTCGACCCAGCCGGAAAACAGGTTTCCGGCCTGCATGAATTGGGAAAAAAACGGAAGATGGCCGTGCAGGGTAATGGGAGTGTGCTCGGAGAAATCCCAGTGCAAGGTTCCCGAATCTGTTTTGATGATTCCTTGAATAAGCCGCTCGCGGGTCGTAGGTTTCGTTGTCGTGTCACTACTCATGGCATCTCCTTTGTGTTTTGGTTACTTAAAGGAATGCCAGAGTAGTGATCGATTTGCACTCTAACCCAACGGGTTAAATATCGTTTCATCGCAACTTGTTTACATAACGATAGTTGCGGGGAACGGTGGCGGTCAACTGCATTTCATAGGATAAAGGCACCGCCTTTGCGGGAAGCATTTCCTCCTTACTGGTGCTGGCGGGCTGGGGAGTGGTTACGCTCCGGCTGCAGGAGGCCGGAATCCAAGCCGAGGTCGTGGTATCCAAAAGCGAAACCGACTACCGGAACCCCGTCCGCGCGGACATGCGCTCTATTGCGGAAGTGAGCAACGGGCAAATCGACCAGTTGATATCGGATCTCGCAGAAAACCCGCGCGGAAGAATTAAGATTCAATCCAGGCTGTTTTCACAAGGAAAACAGTGTGCCGCCATGACCGCCCTCTACGTGGTTTTCCCAAGAAAAAGTTCGTAGTTCAGCCTTTCATCGCCTCGAACCCCATGCGCCGGGAAATCATATCGGCATAGCTGCGGATGGTTTTTCCGGTTTTCTTGAATTGGGTTTTTGGCAGGCGATCGGAAGGGCCGGTGGTCCAGATGGCTGCAATCGGATAGCCGTATTGATTGAACACCGGCGCACCGATGCAGTGGGTTCCGTGCACCTGTTCAGCGCGGTCGAGGGCAAAGCCCCGGGCCTTCACATCTTCCAGCTCCAGATCAAAAGCCTTGCGGGTGGTGATGGTGTTTTCGTTGAAGCGCTTGAACCTGTAACCCGTCAACAACCGCCGCTGCTCGCTATCGGGAAGATAGGCCAGCATGGCCTTGCAGGGGGCGGAACAGTGCAGCGGCATGCGGTGGCCGGAGTCGATCGAAAACTTAAAGGGGTGCGATCCGAGCACCTGCTCAATCACAACCCCCTCGTTTTCGATGAGCGTGCCAATGAATACCGACTCCATAATCTCGTCGCGGCACAGCCGCATGACGTCGAGCGACTGCTCGATAAAGCTGTTTTCGCCCATGCTCCGGCATCCCATCAACAACAGCTTTTTGCTCAGGCTAAACCGCTTTTGCTCGTCGCGCACAATGTAGCCATGCCCAAGCAGGGTCATGGTGATGCGGAAAACGCTGTTTTTGGACAGCCCCAGCTCGTCGGTAAGTTCCGTGACGGTCTGCCCCTCCGGGCAGTCGATCAGGTGCTCCATGATCACCAGCGCGCGTTCCAGGTTGGGCACCTTGTACCGGCTGTCCTTAAAGGTCTCTTTCTTTTCTTCGCTCACGTCGTCGTCTCCATGGTGCCGGATGGGCGTCATCCACTGGGAAGACTGTACGCGGAAGGTTCCACCCATTGAAAATAGATTCCCGCTGTTTTTATTTTTCCATCCGGTTTGATTTATGTTTTCTTGCTTGGAATATCGACCTTAAACAAGGAGAAGACATGACAACCAAAACCCTCGCGCTTGCAGTTCTTTGCGCCGTTTCAACCCTGGCCTCCGCCAAGGAAAACCGCCCGAACATTGTCTTCATCCTGGCCGATGACTGGGGTCTCGGCGACGTGAAAACCTATGGCGGCGATCGCTGTAAAATCGAAACGCCGAACATGGACCAGCTCGCCGCCGACGGCATGAAGTTCATGGATGCGCACAGCTCGTCCTCCGTCTGCACCCCCACCCGCTACGGCGTGCTCACTGGTCGCTACAACTGGCGCAGCCGCCTGAAAAAAGGTGTGCTATACGGCTACGATACCGCTCTCATCGAACCCAACCGCCAAACCGTCCCCGCCTTCCTGAAAAAAAACGGATACACCACCGCCTGCATCGGCAAATGGCACCTCGGCATGGACTTCCCCACCACCGACGGAAAGCCCGCAAAATCCACGGCCAAGAAACCGGAAGAGCTCGCATCCAAATGCAACGTCGACTGGAAAGGAACCATTAAAAACGGCCCCACCTCGCTCGGCTTCGACACCTACTGGGGCATCGCCGCCTCGCTCGACATGCCTCCCTACATCTGGATCGAAAACGACCGCTTCGTCGGCGAATGCACCGCCATCAAAGCCTTCAACCGCCCCGGTCCCGCCCATGCCGATTTCGAAGACTACGACGTGCTCCCAACGCTAGCGAAAAAAGCCACCGAATTCATCGCCCGCCAGGCCCGCATCCCCGAGCCCTTCTTCCTCTACATGACGCTCAACAGCCCACACACACCGATCTCCCCTTCAAAAGCCTTCCAAGGAAAAAGCAAACTCGGCACCTACGGCGATTTTGTCATGGAAACCGACTGGGCCATTGGAAAAGTCATTAAGGCGGTCGAAGCCGCCGGAATCGCCGGCAACACCCTGATCATTGTGACGGCCGACAACGGGTGCAGTCCAGCCGCCCTAAGACGCGGAAGCAGCAAAAACATTCGGTTCCGCATGGGAGAAAACGAACCCGAAGATCCCGCCGCCCATTATTCCAGCAACATCTACCGCGGCCACAAAGCCGACATCTACGAAGGCGGCCACCGCGTTCCCTACATCGCCCGGTGGGACGGCAAAGTCAAACCCGGAAGCCTTTGCGAAGATCCCGTTTGCCTCATAGACCTCTATGCCACCTGCGCCGACATTCTCGGGAAAGGGATTGCCGCCGATACCGCCGAAGATTCCGTCAGCCTGCTGCCCAACCTGATCGGCACCGCCAAAGGCCCTGTGCGCGAAGCCGTGATCCACCACTCCATCAACGGCAGCTTTGCCATTCGCCAAGGCGACTGGAAACTCAACTTTTGCCCCGGCTCCGGCGGCTGGAGTTCCCCTAAACCCGGCAAAATAAAAGACGTGAAAGAGTGGGTTCAACTATACAACCTCGCCAGCGACCCCGACGAAACCAAAAACCTCGCCGCCGAAAACACCAAAACCGTACAGCGGCTCACCCACCTCGCGCAACAATACATCGACAACGGCCGCTCCACCCCGGGCGCCAACCAAGAGAACAACGGCGAAACCCACCTCTACCCCGCATGGATCAAGAAAGCCCAGTCGGGAAAGTAGCCCTGCGCCACTTGCGGACCGAGTTGATCAAATAGATCTCATCGGCGGCCTTCAAGTCGTTGATCGAGATCTTTTCCTCCCCAATCTCGCCGATCTTCAGTAGATGCTCGCGGAAGGTTCCGGCCAGCAGGCCGCACCCGACCGGAGGTGTAATCAATTGGCCATCCTTTCGGATCACGAGGTTGGCAATGGTCCCCTCCGTCACCTCGCCGCGCTCGTTCCATAAAATCACATCGTCCGCCTCTGGAAAACCAGCTTTTGCGGCATCGTAAACCGCCCGATGCGTCGTCTTGTGAAACAGAAAAACATCCTGAGAATCGACCGGCTCCTTCGCCAGCGCAATCGTGGAAGCGGCATCCCCGCCGCTTTCCTGCGGAACCGCCTGCATCTCGAACGCCCCTTCCCGCGAAATCAGCAACCGAATCTTGCGCGGAACGTCCCCGCAAACCTGTTCCAGCTCTTCCTGAATTGCATAAATATCCAACGGAACATCGAAATAAGCCGCGCTCTTGGCCAACCGCTGCAGGTGTTCATCCAGCAGAAAGATTCCCGACTCCGGCTCCCAGAGCATCGTTTCTAATAGTTGGAACTCCGGCCTCGGCTGGGTCAGCACCCGCGCCTTCGTCAGCGTCTCCTCATATTCGGCTTCCGCATCGGAGTCCCAGACAATCCCGCCCCCCACGCCAAACTCCAACCGACCGACCTCCCGATCAATCAGCGCCGTCCGGATCGCCACACTGAAACACGCCTCCCCCGCCGGGGTCATAAAGCCAATGCTGCCGGTGTAGATTTTGCGGGGTGCCATCTCCAACCCCTCGATAATCTCCATTGTCTTCGCTTTCGGCGCACCTGTGATCGAAGCACACGGAAAAAGCGCCGCCAGCGTGGAAGCGATTCCCTCGTCGCTTTCTCCCCGCACCGTGGAGGTCATCTGCCAGACCGTCGGATATTTTTCCACATCGAAGCGGCTGACGGTCTCAATGCTGCCCGGCTTGGCAATGCGGCCAATATCGTTCCGGATCATGTCGACGATCATGATATTCTCGGCCTGATCCTTCGGCGAGTTGCGCAGCATCTCAGCCTGTTCCCAATCTTCGGAAAACGTACGGCCACGCCGCGCCGTGCCCTTCATCGGCCGCGAAACAATCTTCCCCTCCTTCAAACTGAAAAAAAGCTCCGGCGAAGCCGAACAGATCGCAAAGTCGCCGGTATCGACGAACGCGGCATAGTCGGTCTTTTGACCCTTCACCAGTTCGTAGAAGAAAGCCCAGGCATCGCCCGAAAAACCGGCGTTGAGCCGATAGGTGTAGTTCACTTGGTAGGTTGCGCCCTCCGCAATACGTTCCTTGATTTCGCTAATCGCGGCAACAAAATCCTCCTTGGAAACAGAAGGCTCCAGCTTGCCGACTTCGAAAGATGAAGTCGGAGCCTCCTCGATCTCGGCGAGCACATCCGGGGCATGGAAAAGCCCAAGGCAAAGCAACGGAAAGCCATCGGGGGAATGGGTTGCCAGCGCAGAGTCGAAAGCCGGAGCCGCCTCGTAGGAAACAAATCCAGCGGCAAACAAGCCCGAATCCTCCGCCTCGCGCAGCATCGGAAGAACATCTTCAACCCGCTCCGTCCGCAGCACCCGCTCCGGATTTTGGAAATAGAGCCATTCTTCGCCATGCTGGATCATTATGCGCATTTGGGGAGACTATAGAAGTTCCACCACCCGTTCAGGGAAAATCCACAAAATCCTTTTGCAATCAACCCATGTTATAATTGTTGCTTCCAGATGATCTACAAAACCAAAGTACGAAAAATCGGAAACTCGTTGGGCGTTGTCCTGCCCAAGGAGGCCCTGCAAGCGATGAAGGTGAAAGAGGGTGCGACCCCGTACATTACCGAAGCACCGGAGTGTTCGGTGCAAATGACCCCCGCCAAGCCCGGGTTTGCGGAAAAGGCGGAGATCGCCGGAGATCAGCTCCTCTGGGGCACGGCCGAGCCGCTCCGCCGGATGCTCCGCATCCTGTTGGAGAAATAGTTCATCGTTTCCATCTACTTCGCCTTAAGCGGATGAAGGCGTCGGTAGATACCGATAAACTTTTGATGGATGGGTGAGATTTTTTCCCAGCTATCGGAAAAGGTGAGGCCATGAAAGATCAATTTGCCCTCAACGATTTCCCTGGCGTCGATAAGGGTTTGTTCTTCGAAAAATAGGCCGAGCGATGTGTCGTACCGGGATGGGTTCTCGCCCGACAGCTCAAGGTTAATAAGCTCATGAATGGCGCGGTACAGATTTTGCCGGGCGGGCGATAAAAAATCAAAGTGCTGGCACCAACCGCACCAGAGTTCGGCTTCTTCTAGATTTCCGGTTGCGAGGGCGAGCATTCCTTTGAGCTCGCCGATGCGCAGCGTATGCCAAACCGTACCTTCTTCGAAGAGTACGCCGATGGCATCGGAGATGGGTTGCAGATCACTGAGCCCGAGTTCGGTTAGATTGTTCGCGAAGTTGTTTAACTCGTCGATGGACATTTGATTCAAGTTGAGCAGTTGCGGGCGCAGGGTGGCACCGGTGTTTTTATTGCTCCAGATCAGGTCGTCGGGAAGATAGATATCCGACATGCCGGGCACGATGATGCGGCAGGTGTAGATGCCGCAATGGAGATATTCAGCACAATAGGCTTCATGTCCTGATTGGGTGACGATGGATTTCAGATAATCATATTCCTCGGCGGTGCTGCCCTCGAAATTCCAATCGTTAAATTCAAAGTCGGGTTGGTCGCCGAACATTTTCCACGAAAGAAGCCCGTCGGAATCGATGAAATGACTTTCGAGATTAAGCTCGTCTGCAACGGCGGCGAGGTCGTGCGATGGCCGGTTAAAAACATTGAGCTGATCGAGTCCGCGTCCCTGCAGGAGTTCGGTGACGGTGCGTTCGAGTGCAACCTCGAACCGGCAGCTTGCACCAAAGGAAGCATAACAGCCGCCGTTTTCCGGATTCATTAGCAGGACGCATATCACCGGGAATTGACCGCCCATGGATGCGTCTTTAACCAAGATGGGGAAGCCGTGTGCCTGAAGCTCTTCGATATCTTTTTGTATGCGGGGATAACGCGAGAGTATTTCTTGAGGCACCGTGGGCAGGCAAAGTCCCATGGCGATCACATTGTTTTTTACGTATCGTTCCAGAATTTCCGCCAGTGCCTGTGCACGGCATTCGGCGGGCGTATTGCCGGCGGCCATGCCGTTGCTCACATAGAGATTCGTGAGAATGCTGACGGGAAAATAGACGGTCTCATTGCTGTCGATCTGTTCAAAGGGCAAGGCGGCAATCCCGCGGTTTGGATCGTCGGTGTTATTGTCGAGCAGCTGCGCCGGGACCAGTTCATTATTGGAATTGTAGAATGAACGCAGGGAGTCATTGAGCAACTCTGTTCCATCTGGGTGAACCGTTGGAATGGTCGACGGAGCTTCAATCGGAAACCATTTTTCGGTGGGATAAAACACAAAGTCCTTTTCCGCTGCGTCGTTTCCCAGATAGTAATCGAAGAAGAAAAGATTTGTGGAAAGGCGTTCAAAAAACTCAAGAACCGCACTGGCTTCGCTGGCTAATTCGGAGCTGCCTTTTCCGTTGGTGTAGATCCGAGGGCATTCGGACGAACGCAGGTGCACGGACCAGCAGTTTTGTACCGGATGTTTGCTGGAGACCAGTTCGATGGGGAAACCATGTTGGTGCAGTAGTGCCCGTGCTTTTTCAAGGGTGTCTTCCAATGCGGAATCTTTGCCGAGGATATGTGTTTTAGTGGTCATTGATCCTCCTAATAACCGGGAATGAGGCGGGTTTTTTCGCGGGCGGAAGCGGGGACGGCATGGTGGCCGTACGGTTTTTCCATACTTTGGAAAGCAATTGGTTCACCTCGTTTTCCACCATAACGGAGAAAGTTCTTCCATCAATTTTTCTGGCACTAGGGAAGAAGCCAGACAAGACCAAGCACCAGTATCGACCTATTATACTCCCTGAAGAGTGGCCTTGAAGGGCTGAGCGAGATCTTCGAGAGAAGCCTCCATCGCTCCTGCAACCTTGAGTTTCTTCTCGGAAACCACCGAACCAATCTTAGCAATCGGCAGTCCGGCAAACAGGGATTCCAGATCAGAAGCTTTTTCCGGAACAACAGAAACAATGAACCGACTGTTGGATTCGGAGAAGAGAGCGGTGGCCGCATCAACTCCCAATCCGCTCAGATCCACGTCCGCACCCAGCTGCCCGCCAACTGCGGTCAGTGCGAGGGAAACGGCGAGCCCGCCTTTGGTGGGCGTGGTGGCGGATTTGAGGAGTCCGGCATCGGTGGCCTGGTTCATCGCCGCGTAGATTTTGAGCGCGGTTTCTCCATCGACCGCCGGGACGATTCCGCCATAATTCTCGGGCGTGCCTTGCTCTTCGGCGAGCTTGCGGTAGTAGGCCGATGCACCCAGCTCATCCTTGGTTTCACCGATGACGTAGATGAGGTCGCCCGCATCCTTGAGCGGCATGGTGACCGCCTTGTTCACATCGGCGATCTGGCCGATGGAGGAGATCAGCAGCGTCGGCGGGATGGAGATTTTCTTGCCGCCGCGCGTGGAGTCGTTCTTGCACGAATCCTTGCCGGAAACAGCGGGCGTCTTGTAGAGCGTGGTCAGGTCGTAGAGCGCCTTGTTGGAACGAACGAGCTGCGCCATCTTATAGGCGCCGTCGGGCGTTTTTTTGGATTCGACAGGATCGGGCCAGCAAAAGTTGTCGAGAATCGCAATGCGGTCGAGCGACCCGCCGACGGCGATGACGCGGCGGACGGCTTCGTCGATCACCGAGGTGGTCATGTCGTAGGTGTCGATGTCGGAATACCACGGGTTGATGCCCTCGGCGAGTACCGCGCCGCGGTCGTTGCCGTATTCCACGCGCATGACGGTGGCATCGGACGGAACATCGGAATTTACGCCGACATAGTTTTTCACGACGCTCAGTCCTTTGACTTCGCCATCGTACATGCGGCTTTTGTATTCGCGCGAGCAGAGGTTGAGGTCGCCCATGAGTTCGACGAGCGTTTCGGAATAGTCGGCCTTGGGTTCCGCGACGGGCGACGGAATGTTGGGCTTTTTCCAGACGCCCGGCATGACGAGCGTCGGGCAGCCCTTTTCATAGAGGAAATCCATGTCGAGGCTGGCGATGATCTTGCCGTCCTGCTTGACGGTGAAGTAGCCACTGTCGTTATAGTTCCCCATAAACGCCACATCGATATCGCGTTGTTTTGCCAACGCTTCGAAGGCTTCGCGGCATTCGGGCTGGACGGCGAGGGTCATGCGTTCCTGCGCTTCGGAGACGAGGACTTCCCAAGGCTGGAGCCCTTCGTATTTGAGCGGCGCACCGGCGAGCTCGCACTCGCAGCCGCCGGAATATTTTCCCATCTCGCCGAACGAGCAGGAAATGCCGCCCGCACCGTTGTCGGTGATGCAGCGGAAGAGGCCGAGGTCGCGCGCTTCGAGGATGAATTCGTAGAGTTTGCGCTGGGTGAGCGGGTCGCCGATCTGCACGGCTTGCGCGGGCGATTCGGTGCGTAGCTCTTCGGACGAGAAGGTGGCGCCGTGGATGCCGTCCTTGCCGATGCGGCCGCCGCACATGACGGTCCAGTCGCCGACTTCGATCTCCTTGCGCTCGGAGGGGCCGCCGGTGACTTCCACGGGAATGGTGCCCATGGTTCCGCAGTAGACCAGCGGCTTACCGAGGTAGCGTTCGTCGAAGCACTCGAAGCCGCGACTGTATGGAATGCCGGACTGGTTTCCACCGTCGATGACCCCTTCGTGCACACCGTCGCGGATGCGGCGCGGATGCATGAGGCCTTCGGGGATTTCCTTGTCGTAGAAGGGCGAGCCGAGGCAATAGCCCCAGACATTGGAAACCAGCGCCGCGCCCATTCCGGTTCCGAGCGGGTCGCGGTTGACGCCGACAATGCCGGTCATCGAGCCGCCGTAGGGATCGAGCGCGGAGGGCGAGTTGTGGGTTTCGACCTTGTAGACGAGGTGGATGTCTTCGTTGAATTTCACGATGCCGGCGTTGTCGGTGAAGACCGATACGAGCCAGTCGATCGACTCCGCAATCTTGTTGGTGGAGGCTTTGACGTAGGTTTTATAGAGCGAGTGGATGGTTTCCTCTTCGCCGGTTTCCTCGTCTTTATAATTGATGGTTCCGGCAAAAATCTTGTGGGAGCAGTGCTCGCTCCAGGTCTGGGCAATGCATTCGAGTTCGATGTCGGTCGGCCATTCGGGAAGGTCGAGCTCGGCGCGGTGGGCTTTGACGTCGTCGCGCAGGTAGTGGGCGCGGATGGTGCGCATCTCTTCGAGCGAGAGCGACAGGATGCCCTCGGACGAAATCTTCATCAGCACGACATCGTCGTCGGGCAGCTCGACGGTATTGACCTTGATTTCGGGATGGTCGTCAAAGATCGGGGCGACCCTATCCGGCTCGGATGCCAACCACTCCTCTTTGGAGAAAACACCAATCGTCTGAATCAGCGTGTTGGCGAGCAGGTCTTTTCCGAGATGCTCGACATCTTCGCGCAAAAGATCGCCGGAGAGGAAATACTGGATGGAGGTGTAGACCTGCTCCTCCCATTCGAGTTCGCGGCCAACGATATCCTTCAGCGCGCCGCGCGCGGTGCGGCCGACGTTGTCGGTGACGCCCGGCTTAAAGCCAATTTCAAGCATCCAGTCGAAGGCTTCTGGAGCGGCGAGGCGATCCATCGCGGATTCGGCAACGACCGGATCGGCAAACGCAGTCTGCACCTTGGCGGCGGTGGCCTCGTCGATGTTGGCGACCACCTTGTACACATCGCGGGTCTGGCAGGTATCAATCGTGAGTCCGAGAGCCCCTTGCGCCTTATGGAGCACGCCGCGTCCGCGTGCATCCGGCACACCGTCCTTCAAACCGATTTCAATGCGATAGATCATAGTCAAACTCCACCCGTTGGGTTCTTTTTCCTGTCGATTTATTCCGCTTCGAGCTGTGCGGCGATTTCGTCGGAGATGTCGAAGTTGGTGTAGACGTCCTGGACATCGTCGAGCTCTTCGA
>CBDVCB010000049.1:0-21071 GCA_965372395.1 uncultured bacterium | reverse complement strand
CGCCGCGCGGATACCGGCGCGATCGAGGAGATTAGCAGCCGTGTGACGGACTCCGCGCGGCGGAAGCGGTTTGCGGATGCGGATGCGCGCTTCCAGCTGGCGGCCTGCACGGCGGAGTTTGCGGAGCGGCTGCGCCGGAGTCCCTACGCCGACGGAACCGAGATGGCGGATATTTTAGGAAAACTGCAGCCGGTGGCGGCGGAGCTGGATCTCGATGCGCAGGTGCAGGAGTTGCTGCGGCTGATTTTGATCGCGGATGGATTGGGGAAGTAATGTGATTGCCGATTGGTGGGTCTGCGACGCTGTTAATTGTAGAGAACGTTTACCTGACCGAAGGGAGGAAAACGTTGTGCGGCGACAATTTTTACAACCATTTTACAGCGCCATGACCTTTTTGGTTTTGGGATGCGCTAGCTTGATCTCGGAAATCGGAAATCAAAAATCGGAAATAAGAAGAGGTGGGATATGAAACGTGCATGGATTTTTTTGATGGGTTGCCTGCTGGCGGGCGCGGCGAATGCCGAAGTATTGATCAAGCAGCTGGATCTGACCGGGAACATCTCCACAGGGGAGCTGGCCCTGAAGATGGATTTCGAGGCGGAGGTGGAGAAGGCTCCGGCGCGGTTGCGGGTGCTGGAGGGTGCGGTTGTTCAAACCGGCGCCAAGCTGCCGCGAGGGGCCAAGCTGACGCTGGAGGACGGCGCCTACTATATTGAGTTCAGCAAGAAAGGCCGCCAGTCCGTATCCATCGATTTCGAGGCGAAGGTGAACTCTTCGGGGCAGCAGCGGTCGGCGGCGTTCGAAGTGCCGCCCGCCACGATCCGCCGGATCACGCTTCAGGCCGAGAAGGAGGGCTACAAGGTGGAGGTGGTCGGGGCTTCCCGCAGCCGGAAGCTCGATGCCCGGCGCGTCGAATCCTATTTGCCGGCGGCGGGGGCGGTTTGGATCAACTGGAGCCCCGAGCTGGAAAAGCTTTCCGGGGAGCTGGTGGCCTCGTGCGACAGCATTCTGGTGGGCTCGGCAAAAGTCGGGGCCTTGCAGTTGCAGGGACTGTTCCGCTACAGCATCCCGCAGGGGCGCCTGAAAGAGCTGTCGATGAAACTGCCGGAAGGATTGAACGTCATTCAGGTGACGGGCATCGACCTGTTGGCCTGGGACGTGCGCGGCAGCGGTTCGGATCGCCGGTTGTTTGTTGAACTGAGCCGTCCGCACGAGCAGCAATATGCGTTGTCGATCCAGGCGGAGCAGGCGCTCCCGGAGTTTCCCTGCACATTTGATTTCCCCGCCGTCGAGCCGCAAGGGGTGATTCGCGCAAACGGCGTGGTGCTGGTGGGGACGGACAGCACCATCAAGTTGCTGGTGGATGAGCAAGGCGGCCTGACGCAGGTCGAACCGGATGCGGTCGGCTGGGGAGGGCTGGCGCCGCCCAAGCGCGGCTTGTATGCCTATATGTTCGCGAACATGCCGTTCAGCATGAAGCTTTCGGCGGATAACATTGTGACGTCGCTTCATGCGCAGGACCAACTGGTGCTGGCATTGAGCGAAAACGACGTGTCGCTGGAGGCCAAGATCGATCTCGAAGTGCGCGATGCGCCGGCCACCGAAGTGGAACTGGAGGTCGACAAGGATTGGACGGTCGCCGGAGTGGGCGGGCAGAACGTGGCGGACTACGATGTGCGCGACCGCGACGGCTCCCGCTGGATCAAGATTTATTTCAAGAAGGCGGCGGACAGTCGCGCGCTGGTGCAGGTGCGGCTGGAAAAAACATTGCCGGAGGATGGCTCCGGATTCCAGATGCCGAAGTTCCGCGTGTCGGGCGCAAAGTCCGAACGCGGGTTCATGGTACTGCGGGGAGAAGTCGGAACACGGATGGAAGGAACCCAATTGGAGGGGTTGCGGGAGGTCAATACGGGTTCGCTTCCCGTTCGGATTGCCGATGCGCGGCAGGCGTTCCGGTTCAAGCGCCCGGATTGGAAGGGGCGGGTGGATATCCGCAAGGAATTGGCCTCGATCCATGCCGAGTCCTTCCAGCTGGTTTCGCTGGGCGAAAGCGGCGTGTTCGGCAGTTGCCTGATTACATACAACATTGCAAATGCACCGACGCGCAGCTTCGAGCTGAGGATTCCCGAAAGCTATCGCAACGTGGAAGTCCACGGGCGCGATATCCGCAACTGGACCCGGGACGGAGAACGGTGGACCGTTCATTTGCAGCAGAAGGTGATTGGCGATTTTACCCTGCTGGTGACGTACGACCATCCGGCAAAATACCAAGGCGAGGAGCTGTTGGTTGGAGGCATCCAGGCCTTGGATGTCGAGAATGAAGCCGGATATATCGCCTTGGCCGGTTCGGCCAACCTGTCGTTGGATGAGGAGATCGGGCGTTCGGCTTCGATCCTTCCGATCGATGTGGACGAGGTGCCGGAAGAGTATGCGCAGCTGGTGAACGATCCGATCATGCATGCCTATAGATATGTGGCCGCCCCCCACGAGGCGCAGGTGCGGATCAAGCGCTTTGCCACGCAGCAATTGCTGACCCAGGTGGCGGACCATCTCGTGCTCGACACCATCATCGGCAAGGACGGCGAAGCGGTAACGGTCGCTGTGTACCACGTGAAGAACACGGACCGGCAATACCTGCCGATCCGCCTGCCGGAAGATGCGGCGCTATGGTTGGTGAAGGTGGAGGATAAAAAGATCCAAGTGCTCGACCAAGGCAATGGGCAGGTGCTGGTTCCGGTGGAGCGGCGGCGCGACCCCAATGCCCCGCTCAAGGTTGAAGTCACCTATGCCGAACAGTTTGGCAAACCGGGTGCCATGGCGCGAATGGAGTTTCGGGCACCCCAGGTGGATACCCAATCGGTTTTTGCACGCTGGGCATTCACGCTGCCGGACGGGCAGCAACTAACCTCCGCTACGGGGAATATGGAATTGCCGGAGGCGTTGTCGAATCGCCGTGCCGGATGGAGCCGGTTGGCGGGTTTCCTGGGTTCCGGAGGCGCGTTTTTCTGGCTGGGTTCGAGTGCGGCCCTAGGGCTGGGGCTGTTTTTCCTGGGGCTGGGCAATGGACGCGGCAGCCGGTTTTCCTTCCCGATGTTCCTGCTCGTTCTCTTTGCGTTGGCGGCAGCTGCGGCGGTTGCTGCCGTGGTGTTCACGGCGTCCCTTTCACTGGCCGGCTCCCATGCCTACATGCCTGCGGAGTGGGTGTTCAGCAAAGCGGTTTCCGGATCCGATGGCGGGCTGCAGGTTCGCCTGGTGCTCGCGAATGCGTATATCGAACCCGCAAAGAATCTGGCGTTGCTCCTGCTCGGCCTGCTTCCGGTGGTCTGGGCGGCGGTGTCCGGAAGAAGGAAGCTGCTGCTTCCTTTGCTGGCGGTGCTCGTGGGGCTCTATTCCTTTAGCCCCTACCTTGCCTGGCTGACGCTGGTTGTCCCGCACCTGCTGCTGTTTGCCATGCTCTTCATGGCGGGCCGCCGGCGCGGGCTGGGCAACCGGCCGGCTCCGGAAAGAGCGGGCTTTGCGGATCTTCGGGTGCTTGGAATAGTGCTGGCAACGATGGTCGCGGCGGCGGGCGCCATGTCGGCCCGCTCGCCGCAGGAGCTGGAGGTTCAGATTCCTCCGCCGCTCGCGGAGAGGGTGGATCTACAGGTGGAGATCCCGGATTTCGAAACCGAAAAGCGGGTGAACGTCCGCGTGCATATGGACCTGGAACTCACGGCGGAGAAGGACGACGTCTTCCGCCTGCTCGGGCCGGGATTTATCCTGACGGACTACGACCTCTCCTCGCGCCGTCTCGGTGTGGCCGTGGACCAGGACGGCAGTGCGCTGCGGATCGATCGCGATGGCGACTACAAGGTGTCGCTCGACTATCTGGTGGCGGCCGAATATTCAAACGGCGAATGGGTGGCGAACCTGTGGATTCCCGCCGCCTTGGAAAACAAGGCGCAGATCCAGTTGCCGGTCGAGGGCTGGACCCTCCACTCGGCAGAGGCCGTGCGAATCCGGCAGGACGGCGCCGATGCGGAGGTATTGTTTGGAAACCAATCGCGCCGGTGCACGTTGCGCTGGAAACCCGAAGAACGGAAAACAGACAAGGAACAGTCTCGGTTTTTCTGCGACCTCAATACACTGGCCGATTTCCGTCCGGGCATGGTCAGCCTGCGGCACGATGTCCTGTTCAATATTGCCCAGGGCGAACTCCAGAACCTGGCGTTCGATGTTCCCGAAGGAATGAGCATTACCGAAGTGCACGGCAAAGGGATCGGCACATGGCGGTATGATCCGGAATCCGGATTGCTCGAGGTCGTTCTTGCGGCTCCGGAAACCGAATCCTATCGCATGCAGATCGGTGCCCAGATTGCCCGGGAAAAACTGCCGCACCAAACCGTCGTTAAAGGCATCGCCGTGAGGAACGCGGTCATGCAGCGGGGCGTGATCGCCCTCGCATCCTCGGATGCCGTGCAGATCGATGTGGAGTCCGTCGAGGCTCTGAGCGGCATTAATATCGGCGATGCCGTCCAGCTGCTGGGCGGATCGAAGGAATCGTCCATTAAACGCGCCTTCCGTTACAACCGCATGCCGTTCGCTGTCCGCGTGGCGGCCGACAAGGTGCTGCCGGAACTGCGGCTCTCCGAACAGACCAGCCTGGATGTGGCCACCGAACAGGTGAGACTCACCAGCCGCCTGAACGTAACCGTAAGCAAATCCGGAATCTTTGCGTTGCGCATCCGCATCCCGGAAGGCTTCGATGTCGATTCGCTCAGCGGCGAAGCCGTCAGCCATTGGGACGAAGTAAACAACGGAACCCGCGAATTGGTGGTGAACTTTGCAAAGCAGATCACAGGGTCGATTTCATTGAATCTTGTGCTCAGCCGGTCCGGCAGCGATCTTGAGGCCGAATTCAGCGTGCCGCGCATCCGGATGGACGGTGTCCTGAAGCATGCCGGAACCCTCGTGGTTACAATGGAGCGCGGCATCAGGATCTCCCCCGCCGCCCGCGATGGGGTAAGCGAAATCAGCCCGCGCGAACTGGGGATCCGGCAAGAGGGGTGCCTGGCCTACCGCCTGCTGCGTCCCGACTGGAGCATTCAACTGAAATCCGAAGTGATGGCGCCGAAGATCAAAGCCGAAGTGCTGCAGCGGGTGGACCTGTCGGAAGGCCTCCTGAAAGTCCGTTGCTATCTACGGTACGACATCGAACATGCCGGCGTGAAAACCTTCCGGCTCCAGCCTCCCGACCCGGAGCTGGCGGTGGTGGTTTCCGGCCGCAACATTTCGCGTGTGCGGAAAATCGACGAGAAGAAGGGCATCTGGGAGGTCGAGCTCCACGGCAAGGTCGACCGCTACGGGATGGAGGTGGCCTACCAGCTTCCGTTCGCCCACGACAAGTCGGAACTTTCCATTCGTCCGCTGCAAGTGCTCGGAACGGATAGCCAGAAAGGATACATCGCGATCCTTTCCAGCGGGCGCCTGCAGGTAAAACCCTCCGGCGTTTCCGATTTTCTCCGGACGGAGGATGCCCGCAGCATTCCGCGCCGCTTCGGTGCCGGAGACCTTTCCGCCGCCGTGCTGTGCTACCGCACCACCGAAAGCGACTACGACCTGCAACTGAACGTGATCCGCCACGCCGCGGCCGAAGTGCTGCCTGCGCAGGTCAAATCGGTCCGGATCGATTCCGTCATCACCAAGGACGACCAGTCGCTCAACAACATGAAGATGGAGCTCGAGCCGGGGTCGCTGCGCTTTCTCGAAATGCGCCTGCCCGAAGGATCGGAAATCTGGTCGGTTTTCGTGAACGAAACGGCGGTTCGCCCCTTGGTGGAAGACGGGCTATACCTGATTCCTGTCGAACCCGGTGCCGGCAGCACCGCTTCGGTTGAAGTGATGTATGCCCAGGGCCGGCAACGTTCGCTGTTTGGACGCAAGCATTCCTTCTCCGGACCGAAATTCAAGCTGCCATTGACGGATGTCCGCTGGACTTTCTACGCGCCGGATGGATATCGCTACCATCGGTTCGATGGAACCATGCAGTATCGCGATCCTGCGGAGTATGCCGCAGGATCCGTCGCCGCCTCCGGCGAATTCGACGCGCAGGTCTATTCCGCGTACAACTCGAGCAACTTCCGGCTTTTCGGCGACAACGCGCGAAAGAACATCGAGATGGGGAACGACTACATGGAAAGCGGAAACCAGCGCGGTGCCCGCCAGGCCTTCCAGAAGGCCATCGCCTTTTCCCAGGGACAGCAGGCGCTGAACGAGGACGCCCGGGTGCAGTACCGCAACCTGGTCAGGCAGCAAGGCGTGGTGGGGTTGGTGAATCGCCGCAACCAGTTGAAGCTGTCGTTGAACCAGATGGATGGGGATGACGGATTGGTCCAGGGCAACATCCAGTGGTCCAATGCAGACGTCCAGAAACTCCAGGCGCAACTGGGCGAAAAGGAAAGCAGCGCGCTCAGCGAACTGGCGGAAAAGATGCTCGATCAGCAACAGGCCGCATCGGGCGAAGTCCACCCCATTCGCGTGGTGATGGCCCGGCAGGGATCGGTACTGGTGTTCGAGCGCAGGTTGCAATTGCAGGCCGACGCCGAAATGCAGGTCGAGTTCCGCTCCACCCGCACCTCCGGCAGCCGGGCCCTTCAGCTTGTTGCCGTCATGGTTGCGGCTGGGCTCGTGATCCTTTCCGGAAAGATCATGATAAAACAGCATCGCGCGGCGTAGCGACCCTAGGGAGGCCTCGACACCATAGGGCTTTTATGTACACTCCCTTCCAATTATTGGGAAAGAGGATTTATGAGAGTTTTATTGGTGGGCGATATTGTCGGGAAGCCGGGGCGCGCGGCGTTCCTGCAGGTGGTGAACAGGTTGAAGGACGAGGATCGGATCGACTTCGTGATCGCCTGCGGCGAGAACGCGGCGGCGGGTCGCGGCCCGACGTTGGAGATTGCGCAGTCGCTGCTTAATGCGGGCGCGGATGTGGTGACGCTGGGCGACCACGCTTGGGATGCCAAGGAAATGGTGGCCGGGATCGACCTCGAACCGCGCATCATCCGCCCCGAAAACTTTTCGAAGGGCGCGCCCGGCAAGGGCTGGGTGCGGGTCGAAATCCCCGAAGGCCCGCTGGTGGTGATCCAGTTGATTGGCCGCGTCTTCATGCAGCCGAACTACGACTGCCCGTTCCAGGCGGTCGATAAGCTACTCTCTCCGGCGATGGATTTGGGCAAGGTCGTTTTTGTCGATATGCACGGCGAGGCTTCGTCCGAGCGCATGGCGATGGGCCGCTACCTCGATGGCCGCGTCTCTGCCGTGTTCGGCACCCACACCCACTGCCAGACCTCCGACGAAACCGTCTTCCCCAACGGCACGGCCTACATTACCGACCTCGGCATGACCGGCCCGAAGGATTCCGTCCTCGGCCGCCAGGTCGAGCCCGTCCTCAAGAAATTCCTCACCGGCGTTCCGCACAAGTTCGACGTCGCCAAGGGCGATCCCACCCTCGAAGGCGCGATTGTCGACGTGGACATGAAGACAGGAATGTCCCGTAGCATTGAACGCATTCGGATTGGGTTGTAGCGCCACCCACGCCATTTCAAAAAACAGACCGGGCTAACCTCCTGATTGAGGCTCTAATTAAACAGCGGCCAGATTCCGTTGGTGTAGTCGCTGATACGAATTATCGCTAGCAGGACGAAAATTATATAGAAGAACAAGTAAGCCAATAGGAACGCCGACGTTTTGGGGTAATCGGAAATCCAGTGACCGGCATGCAATGTATGTATCCTACGCGGAATGAACCGCGTATGCGGACGGAGAACCGCCCGAATCGCCTGCTGATTTGTTAAATTGAGTTTCATTTTTCTCACCTCCTGTTCAACTGCATCACCCCCTACTACTTATAACGGAAATACGGAGGATTTATTGAAGAACTTCAGGTTTTTCTGACAGGCGCATGCGGATTGGATTATAGAATACTCAACCATTGAGTGTTTTGTTGACGAGGCACCGTTCGGGTTGTGCTATAAATGATGGTTTTTGAGAAGGACTGGGTAGGGAACGGGGAGCTAAAGCTCGAGCTAGAGAAAGAACGAAGGTTGATAGAAGATTTTTTCGAAAAATTGACGATGGGCAAGGAACGTAAAATCTATTCGGTGGCGGAGGTCAACCGCAAGGCGCGGATGGTGCTGGAGGGCGCCATGGGCGAGCTTTGGGTGGAGGGCGAGCTGTCGCGCGTGACCATCCATTCGAGCGGGCATTGGTATTTCACGCTGAAGGATAAGGATGCGGCAGTGTCGTGCGCCATGTTTCGCAACGATAATGCCCGCGTGCTGTTCAAGCCGAAGGATGGGCTGAAGGTGCAAATGCTTGCCCGCCCCAGTTTGTACGAGGCGAACGGGCGCTACCAACTGATCGCCTCCGAAATGGAGGCGGCGGGCAAGGGCAGCCTGCAGGAGCAATTTGAAAAGCTGAAAGCCAAGCTGGCGGCGGAGGGGCTGTTCGACGCGTCGCGCAAGAAGCCGCTGCCGCTGCTGCCGCAAAGAATCGGCGTGGTGACCTCCCCGACGGGTGCGGCGATCCGCGACATCATCAACGTGCTGACGCGGCGGTTTCCAAACCTTGAAATCCTCCTTGCCCCCGTCGTTGTGCAGGGGCCGACCGCCGCCAAAAGCATCGCTGCGGCGATTCGCTATCTCAATAAAGTAGGGCAAGCGTCTCGCTTGCTTCATGCTGAGTCGGAAAGCAAGCGGGACGCTTGCCCTACATTTTTCAACCCGCATCTTCCGTTGGAAATAAACGAGCGCAACCTTCCGCATTGGACGCAGGGCGGCACCACTTATTTCGTTACCTTCCGGTTGGCGGATTCAATTCCCCAGCCCAAACTGGAGCAATGGAGGAATGACCGTGAGATCTGGTTGAAGACTCATTCGGAGCCTTTCAGCAATGAAGAGAAAAACGAGTATCACCAGCTTTTTTCTGAAAAAACAGAGGAGTGGCTGGATGCCGGTATGGGATCCTGTCTTTTAGCTAAATCTCGCAATGCCACGGTTGTTGCGGATGCTTTTCGGAAGTTTAATGGAGAGCGGTATGAACTTGGCGAGTGGGTTGTCATGCCCAACCACGTTCATGTTCTTGTCACTCCGAAAGAGGGGTATGGGTTGGCGGATATCCTGCATTCGTGGAAATCATTCACAGCACATGAAATCTGCAAGGAAACAGGTTCGACGGGGCAGGTCTGGCAACATGAATCGTATGACCATATTGTTCGGAGTCCGGAACAGCTCCGGCATTTCGAAGACTATATTCATGAGAATCCGGTAAAGGCGGGTATTAAAGTAGAGCAAGCGTCTCGCTTGCTTGCAGACGACGGGGAAAACAAGCGAGACGCTTGTTCTACTTTGCCGATCGACCTCCTTATCGTCGGGCGCGGCGGCGGCAGCATCGAGGATTTGTGGGCGTTCAACGAGGAGGTCGTTGCGCGCGCGATTGCCGCGTCGGAGGTGCCGGTGATTTCGGCGGTGGGCCATGAGATTGATTTTACGATTGCCGACTTCGTGGCGGATGTGCGCGCGCCAACGCCGTCGGCCGCCGCCGAGCTGGCAGTACGCGAGAAGGGCGAGTTCGAAGACGTGCTTTCGCAGCATGAACGTCGCCTGCGGCAGAGCCTTGAGGCGATGGCGCAGGGTTTCCGTATGCGGCTCAACCGTTCGGCACACAGCTATGTTTTCCGCGAGCCGGAAAATTTGTTGCTGCGACATCGGCAGAAGCTCCAGTCGATGGAAGCGCAGATGGGTCATTCGCTTCGATTTGCTGTCCAGCAGGCGCAGCAGCGTGTTGACGAGCTGGCTATGATGATCCAGCATCGGATGGAGCGTAAAGTCGAGCGCGACCGGCAAAAGCTCCGACAGTTGGAAGGGCAGTTGCGGATGCTCAATCCGCTGGCGGTGCTGGGTCGCGGCTACAGCCTGACCCGCAAGCCGGACGGTACGGTGGTGCGCAGCGCTGGCGCAGTGGCGGTTGGCGAAACCATCACTACCCAGCTTGCGGATGGGAAAGTGGTTTCAAACATTACGGAAAAAGGGTAGATAAACGCTCCACGGGAGAATCGGTATGGCAGAAAAGAAAAGCGCGGATTTTGAGAAGTCGCTCGGGCGGCTTGAGGAGCTGGTCGGGGAGATGGAGGGCGGGGAGCTGAGCCTTGAGGAAATGATCAAGCATTTCGAGGAAGGTTCCACGCTGGTCGGCCTCTGCACGGAAAAGCTCAACGAGGTGGAGCAGAAGATCGAGAAGCTCGTGAAAAAGGATGGCGAGTTGAAGGAAGTGCCGTTTGAGGCAGAGGACTCGGAGTAGGCTATGAATCGGAAATGGATCTTGATTTCCTTTTGCGCGTTGATGGTGCTGAGTGCGCTGTTCTCGGCCGTGCACCGCGGGCGGATAGATGCGTTTTTTCCGGAAGTCGTCACCATCGAGGAAGAAGGGTTCTCGCCGCGGCAGCTGCCGATCACGGGAAGCAATCCGGCCCGGCAGTTCAGCGATGCCATCGCCGATGCCGTGGAGAAGGTGATGCCCTCGGTGGTAGTGGTCCGAACGGAAGCCGTTCAGTACAAGGTCAAGCGGGACGTCTTCGGCTTTTCCTACCGGATTCCCGAGCAGCTCGTTGGCGAAGGTTCCGGCATCATTATTGATGAGCGCGGGTATGTCATTACCAGCCGCCATGTGTTGATTGGTGCACGGCAGATCGAAGTGGTGCTCAACGATGGCACAAAGCTCCCCGCCACGCTTGTGGGCCACGATAGAACGACGGATTTGGCGGTGCTGCAAATCAAGACGGAAGGCACGGATTGCCCGGCGGTCGAGTTTGGCGATTCGGACCGGGTGCGGGTTGGCGCAGTGGCCATTGCCATTGGTTCGCCATTCAGTTTGCAGAGCTCTGTGACGGTCGGGCACGTTAGCCAGAAGGGCCGGCGAGTCAGGATTTTACCGTACGAGGATTTTATCCAGACCGACGCCGCCATCAACGAGGGCAACAGCGGCGGGCCGCTGATCGATGTCGACGGGCGCTTGATCGGCATCAATGCCGCCATCCAGACCGACGCCGCAAAGCGGGGCGTTGGGATCGCGTTTGCTGTTCCCTCCAACCTTGCGATGGTGATTGCAAAATCCCTGATCGAGAGCGGCGAGCACCAGTGGCCCTGGGTCGGCGCGGCATTTGGAAAAACAGGAAATCGCGCGGTGGTCGAGCAGGTTTGGCGCGAAACACCCGCCGCCGAAGCGGGGATGCAACCCGGCGATGTCGTCGTCGAAGTGGCCGGGGTGGGGGTGAAGGACCAATTCGACATCTACCGCATCATCTTCAACCACGAGGTTGGGGAACCCCTTCGTTTTTCCGTGCGGCGCGGCGAAGGGACGAAGACCGAACTCGATCTGCTGCTCCAAGAATTCCCCGAACAACCCTAACGTCTTCAAGAAAGGATATAGAATCGTTATGAAGAAAAAAAACAGCCGCCTTGTGGCCGCAGAAATTCTCACCCAGTGGTTTGTGGATCGCCATTTTCCGGATCGGGAGCTGGCGAAGGTCGAACACGACAACGCCTTCGTCATGGAAGTCGTCAACGGTGTCGTGCGCAACCGCAACGTTCTCCAGTGGTTGGAGCAGGGCATGGTGCCCAAGGAGCCGGAACCCTTCTTCAAGGCGGTGCTATACGTCGGCCTCTACCAGTTGCTCTTCATGGACAACGTCGAAGAATACGCCGCGATCAGCGAAACCGTCGAGGCCGCCAAGGGCCGCCCCGGCGGCCCCGGCAATGCTAAGATGATCAACGCCGTGCTCCGCCGCGCCCAGCGCGAGAGCGAGGATATCTTCCGCGAACTCAAGCGGCAGCCCGACAACATCCGCCTCTCGCACCCCGACTTCCTGCTCGAACGCTGGCGCCGCCAGTTTGGCGAAATCGAAGCCCGCAAGCTGGCCGAATGGAACAACCACCCGCCGCAAACCATCCTGCGGGTCGAGCAGGCCGTGATTTCCGCTCCCGAGTTCGAGGCCAAGCTGGCCGAGGCGGGCATCGAGCTGGAGCCGCATCCCTTCAGCGAGCGCGAGAAATTCTATACCCTGCCGCGCGGCCTAGCCGTGCGCCAACTCCCCGGCTATGCCGAGGGCTGGTTCACGGTTCAGGATCCTGCCACCTCCATCGCGATCGATCTGCTCCGCCCGTTCCCCGGCGAGTCCGTGCTCGACGCCTGCGCCGCACCCGGCGGCAAGACCGCCATGATGGCTTCCCGCATGAAGGGCGAAGGAGAGCTCGTCGCCATGGATCTGCACGACGACCGCATGGCCGTGCTTAAGGAAAACATGGGCCGCCTCGGCCTCGACTGGGTCGAGCTCGTGCAAGGCGATGCCCGTGATCCGCAGAAGGCGCTCGGCGACCGCAAGTTCGACGCCATCCTGCTCGATGTCCCCTGCCTGAATACCGGCGTCCTGCGCCGTCGCATCGACGCCCGCTGGAGAGTCAATACCAACCGCCTCAAGGCGATCACCGAAATCCAATACGAGCTGCTCTCCGCCTGCGCGGAATTGCTCAAGGAAAACGGTCGGATCGTCTACAGCACCTGTAGCCTCGAACCCGAAGAAAACGAGGATCTCATTGCCCGTTGGGTTCGGGAACACCCTGGTTTCAGCAAAGCCAAGGCTAGGAAAACCTTCCCGCCCAAAACCGGAACCGACGGTGCCTTCGCCGCCGTGATTCGACGCGACTAAGGGGAGCGTAGATTTCCAATTATACCGCGAGGCAACACGGCCTACAACGTGGGGCGGAGTGATCGGCGTTGATTGTGGAGAAATGGTGCAAGGACGTGCATCACTCGGAAGCCGCTTCGACTTCGATGGTGTTGCCTTCGAATTCGACGGTTTGGCCGGGGCGGATTTTGCAGCGCTTGCGGGATTCGGGCTGGCCATCGACGGTGACCAACCCCTGCGCGACAACTTCCTTGCCTTCGCCGCCGGACATTACAAGGTTGGCGGCCTTGAGCAGCTTGCAGAGTTCGATGTAGTCGTCTTTGATCGGGAACTTCATGCGCCCGCTTCTTTTTTGAGTTTCCGGACGAGTTCGAGGTTCTTGAAGGATTCGCGGCGGCGGTTGTAGAGCGCCTCCATCTTTTCTTCGAGGGTGTTCCAGTCGTCGGCGGAGGGCGGGGTGTCGTAGTCCCACATTTCCTCGTCGGAGCGTTTGGTCTGCCACTTCATTTTCCCTTTGCCGAGGAAGGTGATGCGAATCTTGCGCTTAATGCCGTCGTCGGGTTTTTCGACCCATTCAATATCTGCTTTCACGCGGAAGCTCCTGGGGGGAAAGACTATTTGGGGTAGAACCAGCGTCCAGCCGTGCCGATAATGATGCAGACCCCGGCAATGATGATCCCAATGAGCGGGAACAGCATGCGGCGCTGGTCGAGTGCAACGTCGTACAGCGCCTGCTCCTTGAGAAAGAAGTAGAGCGCACCGGACACCGCCAGCGCAATGATTGCTACCCACCAAAGTAGCGCCTGTGGATGGAATGGACCTTTTTTAGTCTTCATACGAATCACGATTTATGGATGAATACCCCTTGTTTATCAAGGAGAAACGCGATGAATGTATTCCTCCTTGAGCCATCCGTTCTTCCCGTCATACTCGATTTCAATCCACCCCTTGGAATCTGCGCTGCGCTGGCGGACCAATGCCGCAAGCGGTAGCTCGTAGTGGGCGGTGCTGCCTTCGACGGGGCCGTAGAGTGCGGTGGCGCCGGATTTAACGACGACCCATTCCGGGTTGGTGCCGAGCTGTTGCCAGTGCCACCACCCGCCGGCGGCAACGAGGATGAGCGCGGCCGGGAAAAGGCTGAGCTTGAAGAGCGCCCGTTTGAACGGGCGGATGAGCAGACCGAGGATGAGTAGAAGCGTGAAGACGATATAGGCACCGATGGCGGCCATGATCCATTCGTTTTGCGATAGTATGGACAAGGTTTTTTCGAGGAAGCCGGGTGCGGGTTCGGCAGCACCGGCGGCGTTGAGGGCAAAGTGCATATTGGCGCGGATGTCTGGATCGCGCGGGGCGGCATACCATGCCTTGCGATAGTTCCAGACGGCTTCCGGCAGTTGGGCGTTTTTGAAATAGGCGTTGGCCAGGTTGTACCGCACCTCCACATGGCCGACCCCGTTGCTGAGCAATTCTTCGTAGAGCAACGATGCCTCGGCATAGCGACCGTCGTCGTAGGCGGCTTGTGCCTTGGTGAACGCTTCTTCGGATGCAAAGGTGCAAAGCGTGGCCAGCAGGAGGGCGGCTATGAGGGGTTGCAGGATTTTCATAGCTTGATTCTTTCGCATTTCTTGAGGGTGGCGGCGAGCTGCCGGAGCAGGATTTTCTTTTCCGCTTTGGAGCTTTTTCCGGAACCTAGCCCGTAGCGGTGTTGCTCGATGGTGTTGAAGAGTGTTTCCAGCGCTTCGGACTCGTTCGGCATTCGGGCGAGTACGGTTTGCAGGTCAACCTCGCCTGGGGCGAGGTTGAGGCGGTGCCCGAAATAATCCGCGAGCGTGTTCCATAGGGCTTCATGGAAGGCGGCTTCGTCCCGCTTGCGCAGGGCCTGTTCGGCGCGCTGGAGATTCTTGCGCGCGGCCTTCGGCGCTTTCTGCCGCCGCGCCCGGGCAACGTCGTTGGCCAGCGCGTTGCGGTTGGCCGTAATCCCGGCGACAGCGAGCAGAAGGAGCGCCGGGAGGGCGAGGATTGCGTAGAAGGCTTTGGTTCGATACCACGCGCCACGCCGGGAGGTTTGCCAGTTTCTTGGCGCGGGTTTCAGATAGACAATATCGCGGCCGAGGATTTTGGTTTCCTGCTGGATGGTGCTCGGGGCCGTGGCGATCAGTTGCGCGGCCTGCTGCGGCATGGCCTCGACGGTGACGGGGAAGGGTCCTCTTTTCAGCGTCCGGAAGTCGGAGGTCTTGGTGTTGAAGTAGGAGAACGAAAGGGCCGGAATCTCCGCGACCGTATCCGATTTTGGAATCACCACCTGCTCAAAAAAAACTTCGTTTGGGTTTTGCGCAGGCCGTGTCCGTACTTCGTAGAGCTTGAGGTCGTGGTTGCCTTCAAGCATGGGTGGTGTGATCTGGCTGATGTTGCCGCGACCGAACACCCGCATTTTCACCGTGATCGGTTCGCCCGCCTTCACCTGGGCCGGGCCGACCTCGACCGCGAAGTCGAAAACGCCGACACCGCCGGTAAAGCTATCGGGTCTGTGTTCCATCGGTATGGGTTGCACCGCGACTTCCAGCAGATTGCAGTCGAGCACGATCGGGCGCACTTCCTGACGCCCGAAAAGGTCGCCGAAAAAGGGGTCGTCAAAGCCGTAGGGGCGGCGATTTTGGCGGGGGACGACCATGTTGATCTGTACTTCCGGCCGGAAGTTGAAGGTTCCGGCCGTCAGGGTCTTGGCGGTGGTGTGCAAGGTATAGACATTGAAAATAGCTCCATTGATCTCGGTTCGTGCCCGTCCGGAAACCTCCCATTCGAGATCTCCTTCCATGCCGCTTTCCGGGATCCCGCCGCGTAGGCTAAAGTTGCCGTCGATCTGTACCCCGTCGCGAATGTAGACCTTGAGATCCAGATCAAAAGGCTCATGGACAAAGGGTGCTTCGCGGTCGGTTGAAATCCGCGAAAACAGGATTTCGGAAAGTTGTTGAACCTCCTTGTCATTCTCCGGCTTGATGACCCGCAGTTGCGCGGAAACCGCTTTTTCACCTCCCTTGTATTTGCAGGTGACGGGGCCGATCGTGTAGTCGCCGACCTTGCTCGGGGTGATGATGTAGTTGTGAATGACCTTCGAACTGCGCTTGAGGTTGACGATGCGTGTTTCCGAACTCTGTCCCTGGTATTCGATCTTCAGGCCCTCGATCTCAGGGATATCGACCGCATCGCCCTTGGTGTCGATAAACTCGATTTTGAGGACAGCGCGGTCGAGCAGGCTGATCAATTGCGGCTCCACGCTCATGCGCACATCCGCCGCAAAAGCGGAAGCCACTATTAGGAGGCTTCCAATCATTGGAATCAGAACATTCAAATTTCTAATTTCTAATTTCAAGTTTCTCTGCTCCTACCAATCCTTATCCACCTTCACCGGGGCGCCCATGACGGGGTGCAGTTGAAGGCGCTTGTTTTTCTCCTCCTGCCTCATGGCATCGAGCAATTGCTCCGCCTCGTCTTTGCTCATCTGCTCCGCGCTTTGCGGCTCGGGTTTCTCCGGCGGTTGTTCTTGTTCCGGTGTTTGCTCCTGTTCTGGCGGAGGGGGTTGACCCTGCTCTTCCGGGTCATCCTGTTGCTGCTCTTGGTTTTGTTGCTGGTCGTCCTTGTTTTCTTGATCCTGCTGCTGCTCTTGTTGCTTTTCCAGCAGCTCCTTGAGCCGCTTCAGTTTTCCGTCGTCGGGATGGATGGAAAGCCCCTTTGCCACGAGGTTGCTGGCGCTGGCCGTGTCGCCTTGGATATACAGGCTTGCCGCCGGATGGAAATATTGCGCGTCGACCTCGGTGGAGTCCGCGAGGGCACCCGCAACGGCAAGGCCCATGGTTAAAATGGATGCGAGGAATTTCATTCGACGATGTTCAGCGTGCTGAGTTCCCTGATAATCTCCAGCACTTCCTGGTTTTTCTGGATGGTTTCTTCATACGTCTTTTTCAAATCCGGTTTTAGGTCGAAGGCATACTTCCGGTTGTCGGTCTCGGTTGTCAACCGTTGGACGGCCAACATGTACTGATAATCGTCGATTTGTTGAAGGGCGATCTTTAGATCGCGTTCCGCCTCCTCGACCGCGCTGCGCAGCAGCTCCAGCCGCTCGGCAATCTTCGGCAAATATTGCTTGGATTCACCATGCCTTGGATCGACGTTTCCAAGAATATGTTCAAACTGGATGCGGGCTTGCCGGTAGTATTTTTTCGCGTCTTTCGCTTTGTATTTCTGCAACAGGGATTCCGCGTGGTCGAACAGCCATTTTCCCTTTGTGTATTCCAGTTTAAGCCGTAGCCGCTGCGCCTTTTCATAGTTTTGTTTCGCGTCTAGGTCGTCCGGGTCGAGCAGGATCGTCTTTTCGTACATGTCCGCCGCCTGGAACGCCAGCTCGGCAGCGAGGCCGATCTGCTCGGGGCCGGTCATCACCGTGGTGCGCGCCAGCAGGGCGTTGCCGCGATTGAAGTAGGCCTTCGCCTGCAAGGCCAAATCGGTCGTGCGCAGCGCTTCGTTGTAGGCATGCTCCGCCGCTTCGAAATCGCCATTGCGGTAGTGCGCGTTGCCAAGGTTGTAGTTTCCAATATCCGGAAATTCCAGCGCGGTTTTTTCCAATGCCTGCACGGCGTTCGTGTAGTCGCCCGCCCTGTAGAGCTTCAGTCCCTTGCGCATCGCCGACCGCGGCGTCTCCTCCGCAAAGGACAATGCCGGCAGGAGTAAAAGAAGTGGAACCGCGAAAGAACGCAGAGAACGCAAAGAATTCTTGGTCGCTTTGTTTTGCGTTCCTTGTGTTCTTTTGCGGTTAAACCTAACCGGTCGCACAGCCGCCTCGATCAGTAGCAGAAGCAGGGCGCCGCCCACAAACCACGGGAAGCGCTCCGTCCAGGTCTTGGCCATGCGCGATTCGCGCTCCTCGCGCTGCAGCTCGGCGATGCCCTGCTGGTAGACGCGCTCCAAGCCAAAGTCGCCCGGTGCGGAGCGGACGTAGAACCCACCCGTCTCGAACGCAATGCGTTCAAGCATGCGTTCGTTGAGCCGGCTCTTGATCACGTTGCCCGAGCTATCCTTGACGAGGCCTTCCGAAGTTTCAATCATGTCGCCATCCAGCGTCCCAACGCCAATGGCAAAGACACGGATCTTTTCCTCCTTCAGGCGGGGAAGCAGGGCGAGCGGATTGTTGGTGGTGGTTCCTTCGCCGTCGGAGATCAGAACGATCACTTTGTCTGCTACCGTCTCCTTGTCGAAACTGTCGATCGATTCTTCCAATGCCTGGAAAATATCGGTTCCGCCGAGCGGAATGATACCGGCGTAGACATCGTCGAGCATCATCAGGAACGCGGCGTAGTCGATGGTGGCCGGGCACTGCAGGAACGCGTCGCCCGCAAAGGCGACGAGCCCGATGCGGTCGCCCTTGAGTTCCTTCACCAAATCGCGCACGCCCCACTTGGCCTGCTGCAAACGGTTGGGTTTGATATCCTGCGCGAGCATGCTCTTGGAGGTGTCGAGCGCAACAATGATGCTCAGTCCGCGCTGCTGGACCTTTTTCCATTCATAGCCCCATTGCGGACGGGCCAGCGCAACGACCGCCAGCGCCAGCGCCAAAACCCGCAACAGGTTCTTCATGCGCCGCCGCTTGGGCGAATGCCCCGGAAGCATCGTCGGCCACAGGCCCTTTTCGGCCACTTTCGCCAATAGCGTTTCCCTTCGCCAAATCATCAGTCCGGTGATGAGCAACAGCGGTAGCAACGCGAGTAGCCACATCAGAAAATCTGGATTGTTCCATTTCATAGTGTTTGACGAGTGAGTCGTGAGGCGTGACCATTTTTACGTTTCACGGCAATCTCCCCAACTTCGTTAATCCCAAAACCTGCTCCAGCATCAGCAATAAAATCCCCGCAATAATCCAGCTCTTTGAAGTTTCCTCAAAGCGGGTGAACTGCTCAACCTCGATTTCTGTTTTCTCCAGCTGGTCGATCTCTTCGTAGACCGCTTCGAGGGTTTCGAGATCGCGCGCGCGGTAGAATTTTCCGCCGCTGGCATTGGCCACCTTCTTCAGGGTGTCTTCATCGATTTCCTGCCGCTGCATAAAAAATCCGGTGCGTGCGCCGCCAGCACCGATGGTGTAGATCTTGATGCCCAGCGCCTCCGCCGCGCGCGCCGCGTTTTCGGGCGAGAGCGTTCCAAAGTTGTTCGACCCATCCGTCAGCAGAATAATTAGCTTGCTCGCGGCTTCGCTTTCGCGCAGGCGGTTGCTGGCCGAGGCAATGCCGTCGCCAATGGCCGTGCGGCTTCCGTCGAGCATGCCGGTGTGGAGGCCCTCCATGCGCTGCACCAGCCAGCCATGGTCGAGCGTGAGCGGCGCAACCGCGTAGGGCAGGGTGGCGAAGCCAACCATTCCAATACGGTCGTTCGGTCGCTTTTCAAGAAAACGTTCAATCACATCCTTCGATGCTTCCAGGCGGCTCATGCGACGGTTGAGCTTAACGAAATCCTGTGTGTCCATCGATCTCGACAGGTCGACGAGCAGGATAATATCGACGGCTTCGATGCGAATCAGGCTTTCCTGAAGGCCGCGCTGCGGGCGGGCGAGGGCAACGACGAGGCAGGCCAGGCCGAGCGCATACAGCACGGGCATGAGCGGTTGCATCCGAACCCGCCAGCTTTTTGGCAGATCGTTCAGCACCTTGCCGCTGCTAAACTGCATCGACGACTTGCGCCGCATGAAATACCGCAGCCACATCAGGAGCGGGATCAGCAATAGCAACAGCAATAAGATGGGATGGGCGAATCTCATGGGGAATTTTTGATTTCCGATTTCCGATTTCCGATTTGCGGGACGGCTTCGCCGACAAGTTTGGTTTCTTCCACGAACTGTTTTGTCGTGTCGAAGGCGGATTCCATGGTGGAGCGGTCGGGGTGGCCTTTGGCGAACTTGACCATGTCGGCCTGTCGCATGAAGTCCTGCAAAATGTTGCGCTGCGTGCCGTTGAGCTCGGGCGACTTGCTCGTCGCCTCGACGATTTCCTCGGTGGTTTCGTCGGGCGCGTTGAGATGGAAGCGGCCATCGAGGTAGATCCGCAGGATCAGCGAGAGCTCGGTATAGAATGGGTTGCACGCGTCCTTTTCTAGCAACCCCTTGTTCTTCAGGTGTTCCAAGGCTTGGAAAGCGAGGATATGCGGAAGGATCGGCGGCGCGCTGGGAATGATCGTTTTCCGGTGCTTCCAGAGTTTGGAAGAAACCATTCCAACCAAGAACGCCGTTGCGGCGGTGCCCAGCACAATCCAGATCCAGCGCGGAATGCGGCCGGGTAGTTTGTGCATGGGTTTGATGTCGGCGATCTCGGTCGATGCACGGTCGGTTAACGTTGACTCAACATGCAGGACGATTTCGGGGAAGTTGGTGGTAAAGGTGTGGTCGCCCATTCGGCATGAGATGGTGTTGGTCGAGACGGCGTGTTCGCCAAGACGGAAGGAGGTGAGGGAATAGCGGGTTTCGGATTGGGTCAGCCCGTCTTCGCACGGCATGTTTTCCCAGTCGCGGTTAAGCAGCACAATATCTTTTTCCCGCCCGATCTCTGGAAGTTCCATGATCCCATTGGTCGGGAAATAGGCCGTCACCACCAGTTCGACCGGATCGCCCATATGGATCGTTTCCCGATCAATGGAATATTCCACCGTCAGTTGATCCTGCGGGAGGATTCTCTCTTTCTCTGGGTTGCATCCGCAAAGGGCAACCGCGAGCAGGGGAATTAAGATGTGGCTTGGCTGGACCATATTTTAACCGCGAAAGAACGCAGAGAACGCAAAAAACGGGAGCAACAGGCTGCACATTTTTTTGATTAGGTTGGTTGTTCCGCTTTTGATGAATTTTTGGATAAAGAATTTATAGGAGCCAAAATTGATCAATAGTCCGTGATCCATCTTTGCGCCCTTGAGATAGTTCAGGAGTTGGGCCTTATGTTCATCTGTTGTGGTTTTGCAGGCTTTTAGTTCGATGATTAGAGAGTCGTCCACTAGTAGATCTGCAAAATATTCACCAATCTCGGTGCCGTCTTCATCGTGTACCTTTAATTGATATTGCTGTTTGACGTCGAGTCCTGCTTTTCTGAGGCGATGCGCCAAGGCGTTTTCGTAGACTTTTTCAAGGTATCCAGTCCCATGGTATTGGTGGATGGCATAGGCCGTTTCCCGAATTTGGTTACAGAGTTTCATCGCTTCCTTCGTATCCATTATTGTTCCCCTGTTATGTTTTGCGTTCCTTGTGTTCTTTCGCGGTTAAGAAAATCACCGGCGCTGGGCGCGTTGGCGGAAGAATTTGATGAATTGCTTGTCGTAGGGTTCGCCG